>CAZMKA010000001.1:0-50191 GCA_964566605.1 uncultured Saprospiraceae bacterium
AGTGGGATGATGCGCGAATACATCAAGCGTACTCATAGTCCTTATGAAGTAAAATACCTTCATCCGGTGTTTGAAGATAATCTGAAAGAGACACATGGCGTGATGGTTTATCAAGAAGATGTGATGAAAATCGTTCACCACTTTGCAGGGTTAGCACTTGACGAATCGGACGTGCTTCGACGAATTATGACTGGTAAGAAGAAGAATTCTGATACGTTCCATCGTCTTTACCAAAAATTCTTCAAGAACTGTAAAGAGCGCGGTTACCCGGACGAACTAACGCATGAAGTATGGCGACAGGTGGAGAGTTTTAGCGGATATTCTTTTTGCAAGGCACACTCAGCAAGTTTCGCTGTGGAATCCTATCAGAGCATGTATTTGAAAGCTTATTATCCGCTCGAATTTATGGTGGGTGTGATCAATAATTTTGGAGGATTTTACTCGACGGAACTCTATGTTCATGAAGCGCGCATGCTAGGTGCGAGTATCGAGGCGCCGTGTGTGAATCACAGCATGAATCTTACGCATATCTATGGAACGACGATTTATCTTGGGATGATTCATGTGGGGAGTTTGGAAAGGACTACTGTCCAAAAATTATTGAGAGAGCGGAAGATGAACGGGGCATATAGGAGTCTAGCGGATTTCGTACATCGTATAGATGTGTCCAAAGAACAATTGAGTATTTTGATCCGTATAGGTGCGTTCCGATTTACAGGTATGACGAAGTACGAATTGATGTGGGAACGTATTGCTATTCACAATCCTGCTATAAAGGATAATGGTATGATGGAAATGTTTGAAATACAAAACGAGTCGGAATATCGTCTTCCGGATATGCAAGAAACGAGACATGAACAAGCGTTTGACGAAATTGAGTTTCTTGGCTTTCCTTTGTGTTCTCCATTCGAGCTTCTTGTGACGGATTTCAGAGGAGAAATAAAGGCAGAAGAAATGAAGCGCCATATAGGTAAACGAGTAGAGATGCTTGGTTACTATGTGACGGCGAAACATGTAACGACGGTGAATAGGAAGCACATGCGTTTCGGGACTTGGCTGGATGATCAAGGGCATTTCTTCGACTCCGTTCATTTTCCGAATGCGCTTGAAAAGTTTCCTTTTCGGGGGAAAGGAATGTATCGGATCAAAGGGAAGATTGTAGAGGATTTTGGGTTTCCTAGTATAGAGGTGATTAGTATGTATAAGGAATCGATAGTGGAAGGACCATTCGAGTCGAAGTCGCCAAAAGTTTTACTTGCCGATCAGCATAGGAAGGAAGATGCAGGAAAGAAAGAGGAAAAAGAGAAAGTTAGAGTAATTAAGTAAAGTAAGGTTATAGTGAAATAATCCGAATGAATAAAGGAATACCAGTTGAATGTAACCTACGACCAAATAATAAGCTAAGTCAACCACTTAACAAGTAGCGCAAAAACAGATTAAGATATTATGTAAAATTGCCGTATAAAAACTTATACAAAAATGATGAAAACAAAAATACAATCGATTTTAATCCTTCTCTTCTTTATAACATTAAATACCGCTTCATTTTCGCAGTCAGTAGAAATAGATGGTGAATTGAAAATTAATGTCGTCGCAGAGGATAGCACCATGGCAAGCAATGTTCTGATGTTATCACCCAGTGGTACAATAGGCAAGAGAGATGCAAACGATATAGGAGGCCTCCCTGCTTCAAGTATCGTTTTTAGTGCGATTCAAAATAACCCAACACTACTTAGTGCTGGATATGTTCAAATAGGGTCTCAATCAAATCAGTATACTAGAAGCGGAAGTGGTTCTTCTTCCTATGGAATATGGAACCCTATTAATAATACACCTACAGCAAGATTTGGTCACCATGCATTTTGGACAGGGACTGAAATGCTCATTTATGGAGGATTAACAAATGGAAACGTAATAAGCAATACAGGCGCTAAATATGATCCAGTTTCAGATACGTGGACACCTATTTCCACAACAAATGCACCCGTTCCTGCCAATACAAACAATGCTGTATGGACTGGGACAGAGATGATTGTTTGGGGTGGATTAGATGCAACAAACCAATACATAACACAGGGACATAAATACAACCCTACAAGTGATACGTGGACAGCTATTTCGACAACTAATGCTCCATCTGGCAGATTTGGATTCGGTGCTGTATGGACAGGAACGGAAATGATTGTTTGGGGTGGCATAGGTCAAACAGGAAGACAAAAATCAGGTAAAAGATATAACCCAACCACAGATACATGGACAACAATGCTTGACATAACTGCTCCTGATGCGAGAAATATACCTGAAATGATATGGACAGGAACCGAAATGATTGTTTGGGGTGGATTAGATGCGGGAGGTGTATGTTATAATACAGGAGGAAAGTATATACGAGTAACTGATGGTTTGACAGCTCTTTCTACTAATAATGCACCTGATGGCCGTGCCTACCATTCATTAGTATGGACAGGAACAGAAATGCTTGTTTGGGGTGGAGCCTTAGGCAGTAGTGCAGGTAATGCAGTACTTAATACGGGCGGAAAATATGATCCTGTAACTGATTCTTGGACAACTACAAATACGGCTGATGCTCCCAGTGCAAGATATTATCATTCAACAGTTTGGACCGGTAGTGAAATGATCGTATGGTCGGGCTCAGAAACACCTACCACTTCTATAATGACAGATACAGGTGGAATATATGACCCTGCAACAGATTCTTGGAATGACACAAGTCTTACAGATGCTCCTATACCTAGAGTTCGACATACTGGAGTATGGACAGGAACCGAAATGATTGTTTGGGGTGGATTTGATGCCACTTCAATCTTAAGTTCAGGTGGAACATTTGATTTAAGCGGAACGGTACTGTATTTATATATGAAAAATTAAAACACTTCCTTTAAGCGGAAGAATATAAATCTTATTACCTCAAGTCTAGTTTTCTTTGGGCTTTAAGCCCAAAGAAAATTTTATAAAAAGGAAAATATACGCTATTTGTATTTCATCATAAAGAATAATAAATTTGGGAAAATACACCCAGAAAAAGATGTCCAAGAAAAAACTATTCTCCTTAATTTCTCTCCTATTCTTTTTGTGTGCTTCCATTACAGCTCAATTAACTGAAAAACACAAATCAACATTATCGAAAGAGCTTTTACTATTAATAAATGAATTACGTGCAGACAATGGTTTTGACACCCTGGAAATTGATGCAAAAATTAAAAAGCCAGCTGAAACTCACAGCCAGTATATGGCTAAAAATAAAGACTTATCACATGAGCAATCGATTGAAGAATTAAAAACTCCATTTAAAAGATTTTATTATTTCGATTGCAAAGAATACGGATTAGTAGGAGAAAATGTACTCAGGATATCGTTTAACACGTCCAACTTAACAGTTGAATATTTAAAATCAATAGCACAAAAAATGTACATCTCATGGAAAAATTCTCCTGGTCATTACGCTAATATGATACATGAATATTACGAACAAACTAATTTCGGATTTGAATATAGTTCTGAGGAAAAGATAATTTATGCGACTAATGTTTTTGGAAAAAAAGGGATAAGAATAGATGGTCAACTAACAGAAAATTCATTTAATATTAAACCTGAGAGAGATTGTGATAAAGAATTAGGTTATTTTAATAACATACTTGCAAATCTAGGCAATAAAGCAAATATAGAGGGTGATAGTGTTGTTCTATCATATTATTCCAAAAAATATTTCAATAAATTTTTACCTGATAACAAAAGCGGATTAGCGATAGATTTAATATCACGAAGTCAATTTGATTGTGCTGAAAAAAATCAATTAGATATATCTCCTATCTACGATGGCATTATGTTAAAACCGGTATATAAAAATGAAATTATAAAAAACAATAGAGCAGAAAGCGAGTATAGGATAATTAGTAATTTAGGAGCAATACCTGAAGATTTGAAAAATGAAAACATTACTGCTTCATTAATATTAATACAAAACGAAACAAGATGTAAATACTTAATCCCAGGTTCAGTGCAACGAAAAGCATATCAACTAAGAACTATCAAACCAAAACTCTTAAATCCACAGAATGCTAATCTACGTGCAAAGGGGTTAATTAAGTCGCAACTAATAGAATATGAATTTGAGACAAATAAAACGGATATTTTTAATGCTTCAGAAATAGAAAAGAATATTAATTCAATTCATTCTATAGAAATACACTCATTTAGTTCTGTTGAAGGATCTACCGAAAAAAATAAAATCTTACATGATAAAAGAGCTGAAACGATTAAAAATCATTTAAATAAATCCATATCAATTACCGCACAAAACATAACAATAAACTCAAAAGAAAATTGGGATGAAATGGAATTCCAATTAAAATATTATTTCCAAGATCAATTACTTCTTGTTTCAAAAGATTCATTGAAAGAAGTAATAAAATTAAAATCAGTTGATATTCCTTGGGACTCATTATTACACGAGCAACGGAGATCAATAGCTAGGATTGTTTATTTTAGCAATACAATTGACACAAGTAATACTGAAGAATATTTAAAATTAAATTTAAAGACAGCCATAATCAATAAGGATTACGATCCTTGCTAATAAAGCATTATATAGAATATATAACGACCCAATAAATTCACCAATTATTTTTGACGAATTAGTTTTTGATGTTATTTTAAATCAAAAAGAACTTGTACAAAATGCCTCTTCTGTTTTGATGAATGTAAATATGCTTTATCCATTAAAAACTTCGAAATTTATATCTAATTGGATTCTAAGATTAAATGAACTTGACACAAGTACAAAAAAAAATTTGCTACAATTATATGCGATTGTAAACAATAAATTAGTTCAAGTATGGGACTTACCTTCACAACGCCTTGCGAATGTCATTCATCCGAAACGAATTAAAGATGTTTACGATATTTCTCTAGATACAGATCTCACATTAAACCTGCACATAACATTTATTAATTATTTTGGTCAAATAAATGATTCCGAAGGAATTAGTGAATCATTTGACTATATTGACGAGCATTTTAAAAAGACAATAAGCTCGGCTCAAGATGAAATAGATTTAGTTCTTTTCTATAATTATTGGAGTAGATACGATCTGACACTTCGTTTACTATTCCTAAAGTTCTACAAAAATGAATTAGAAGAAAATGCATTATTTATTCTATTAAAAACTGCCGTTTTCTACCCAAAATTAAATTCCGTTGATATTCTAAAGATTCATAAAAAAGCCTTTGAAATAAATCAAAGTAGATGGTGTAACTATGTAGACTACCAATTTCAGATACTTAGAGATCCAAACGTAAAAAAGATATTTTGTGAAAAGTGTTCTGATTTAGATAAAGGTCACTAGTAAATAAAAATCAACAAAGATGTAGAAGAAAGCAAGGAACTTGAAGTAATATTGATTTGACGCTTGCTAATACTAAAGTTCAAGCTTTAGCTGCTTATATTCTTTCTGGTTTGAAGACTCAGCAGGTAACGGATTCGGAACCGTTTCCATAGGCTCGTCTGCTTCAAGATTGTAAAAATCAATTTCTTTTTGGGCGGAAGCCACTTCATCAATAACTTCTTTTTCTTGCTCTACTTCTACCATACAAGCTTCTTCCCTACTCTTTTCAAATGAGGCAATGTATTCGTCGAGTTCCATTGAAATGTATTCCAATTCTTCTAAATCATCTTTGAAAAAATAAAACCAGAAAGCAGCATTTAGCAACAAAGAAATACTATATAAAACAAATGAACTTGTGGCATTCTCTATATTCAATAGTTTAGCACAAGTAAACATTAAAACTGAAAATAAACCGATGTAAATAAAACGAACAGCAATGATTCGAGCATTTTTTAAATCAATTCCATTTTCGAGATACTTCATTGTATGATATAACTTCGTCTCGAAAGTCTTACTTCCATGAAGAAGCTGTTGCTCTTTCTGTGATTCGTTGGCAAGCGGCTTAATAGCAAAACGATAATAAACATATGCAGAAACCAATGTAATCATATTCAAAACCCCCAAAGTTATATAGGAAACAAAGAAACATACAAACGAAATTGTAAGACTCAAAAACAAAATTGCCTTTAAAATATTAGTATAAAATTTCTTTTGATCTTTAGACTTTAACTCTGTGTATAGATTATCTACACGACCTTCTACAATAGAGAAGTCAGTATTGCTATCGGCAATTTCTTTGTACTCCTGAATTCGTTGCAGGTAGTCACTGTACTTAGAAGAATTATTTAACAAATCCATAAAGAGTTGATTACATATTACAAAAATCAATAATATAACTAGAAAAAACAAATTTTTAGTTCACTTTGATTAAATAAAAAATGTAAACCCATCAAAGAGGCTTGCCTACACTACACTTCGTATCTTTCGGAAATCTAAAAAATAAGCTGCAATGATAAAACCTAGCATAATTATGGACCCGAAAATAGCTTTTTCTATTCCTTGCCAAGCTAATATATCTGTGATGTAAAAGATAGCAATTGCAGCAGCTATGTAGCCTAGTATTTTAAATACGGGATATTTGATAGGATAATGTTTTTGACCGAGTAAATAGGCAATTACTACCATAACAGAAAAACACAATATACTAGAATAACTTGCACCTACTATTCCCTTAGAAGGAATGAGAAAATAACTAGAAGATAAAAAAACAATGCTACCGATTATAGCAATGAATGCCCCATAGATGGTTTTGCCACTTAATTTATACCATATGGAAACATTGTAATACAGTCCAAGAATGAAATTGGCCATAAGGGCAAATGGTACCACATACAATGCTTCCCAATATTTGGGATCTATGATAAACTTGAAGATATCAATATAATACATCACTCCTAAAAATATTAGCATTCCGCATATCGTAAATGCCAATGCAATAGAGCCATAAAGTGATTTACGTGAAGTCTCACTAGAATTTTTGAAAAAGAACGGTTCGGATGCATAATTGAACGCCGTCACGAATAGATTCATTATCACTGCAATCTTTATTGCGCCCGAAAATAATCCTGCAGCTTCGAAAGAATCTTCATACTTTTCGATTAATATCCGATCTGCAAATTGGTTCGTAGCACCTGCTATTCCCACGATTACTAACGGCCAAGAGAAACGCAATAACGATTTAAAAAAGTCCTTGTTAATGGTAAATTTGAATCCTACAACTTCTTTAAACAAGAGTAAGAAAACGAGTGTAGAGCCTATAAGATTGGCAATAAACGTATAGTCTAGGAAATAACTGGATTGATAATAACTAGATAGAGCATTTATTTTGGGTAAACCCAAAAAGAAAAAAAGGTTGAAACCAATAGTAATTAAACTATTAGCAATTTTAATCAACGAAAACTTCCAAGCTCTTCCTTCGTGCCTTAGTTTAGCGAACGGAACGGCAGCGATTGCGTCCAAAAACATAATTGCTATGAAATAAAAAATATATCTCGTATTCTCTACTCCCACAGTAAAAGCAGCCACTTGTTTATAGAAAACACCAAGTAATGCAATGCAAACTAAGGAACTCGTGAGGACTAATGAAATTGAGCTATCGTATACCTTTTTAGTATCGTAATTTTTATCATTTGCAAATTTAAAAAACGCCGTTTCCATGCGTAAAGTAAAAATGACAAATACTAGAGTTACATAAGCATATAGAATTGAATAAACACCATATTGCCCAGTACTTTTAAGCTGATAAGTTAGAAAAGATCCCACTAGGAGAAAGCCTACAAGTTTAGGAAGTATTGCTCCTAATCCATAGACAACTGTTTCGCTAGCTAGTTTTCTGAGTTTGCTCAATTCGTTTATTTCAGGTGTAAACGAATCTTATCGCATATTTCTTGCATTTCCTCTGGTAGTAAGGAAAGCTTCTTTTGGGAAAAATCTATATCCTTCATAGTATTTATGGGTACAAGGTGAATGTGCGCATGAGGGACTTCTAGTCCTATAACAGCTGATCCTATTCTTTCACAAGGAAATGCTTTCTTAATAGCAATTGCCACTGTTTTTGAAAAAAGATGTAGGCCTGTTAATTCATCGTCTTCTAAGTCAAAGATATAATCAACTTCTTTTTTGGGAATCACTAAAGTGTGCCCTTTTTGGAGTGGATTTATATCCAAAAAGGCAAAATAGTTTTCATCCTCTAATACCTTATAGGAAGGAATGTCACCTGATACGATCTTTGCAAAAATACCTGACATTAAAGAGCTATGTTGATTACCTCAAATTCCATTACCCCACTTGGCACATTAATCTCCGCAATTTCACCAACTGCCTTACCTAGTAATCCTTCTCCAATAGGAGATTTCACTGAAATCTTTTTCTCTTTGAAATCTGCTTCAGACGGAGCAACTAGTTTGTAAGTCATCTCTGCCTTCGTCTTTACATTTCTGATTGTTACTTTTGATAAAACAGTAACTTTCGAAGTATCAAGATCACTTTCACTGATTATTCTTGCATTAGCTAGAGACTTTTCCATCTCATTTATTTTAGCTTCGAGCATACCTTGTGCATCTTTTGCTGCATCGTATTCAGCATTTTCTGATAGATCTCCTTTTTCTCTTGCTTCTGCTATAGCAGCAGCTACTTTTGCACGTCCATCAGACTTTAGTACGTCTATCTCGTCGCTTAACTTATCATAGCTCTCTTGAGTCATGTAAAATATATCACTCATAATCCAATAATTATATTGTTTAAATATACATATTACATTTCAAAAACACTTCAAATGCAATGTAAGGTAAACAAATTTAAAAAAAATGTTTTGTAGAATTATAGCTAAATGCTATCATCTAAATATTAAAAGTGATTTATCGCTGATGCAATAAACCACTTTTAATATATAAAGTTAAAGTATATGAATACTTTTTACATAATATTATATCGGACACCTATGTTATGAGTGCCTTGAAAGTGTTGAGTCGTTCTATAAGCATAATCTATAGCTAAACGATTCGTTCCTTTTTTACTTGTTTTAAAGCTCGTAGAGAATCCAGCACTAAGACCAGTATAAATATCATCTTGACCTTCTGTTACTGCTCCTATAGCATACTTATAAGCAGCTCTAAGTTGTAACACTTTTCTAAATGAATACTCTGCACCAAGTCCAATATTATCTCTAGAAAAAGCATTTGAAGTAAAGTTTGCAATTGTTCTTAAATAATCTCTACCACCAGCAAAGCTGATATCATATGAAGCTCCTAAATTTAACATTGTAGGTAATTCATACTTTGCTGATCTTACATAACCTGTAAGGAAGTAATCATTTGTTTGAGGAGTAGTTAAATCAACTTCTGTAGATAGACCTTCACCTCTAAATGTCATAGAAGGTCCAACATTTCTTACAGAAATACCAAGCCTGATACGTCCATCATCTCCACCTCTATATTGAACACCTGCGTCCATTGCAAAACCAAAAGCAGAAACATCTACTACTGTTTCTGAAACTCCACGAAATAGAACTCCAACGAAAATCTTATCTTCGTAACTGTGGCTATAACCAACAGCACCTTGGATAAAATTCGGCGAGTAAGTACCACCAGTTCCTTCAGGTTGATTTTCTGTAGTCACGGCAATGTCACCAAAATCCATAGCAGCTATAGAGATTGCAACTGCGCCATTTTCACCTACTTTAAATCCTAATCCACCCGCATTCATGCTAATACCTGAACCTTCATACAGTCTCATATGACCGACTGCGAATTCAGTTTTACCTTCAAAATGTATTCCAGCAGGGTTAACTCTCATAGCTTCAATACCACTAGTAGTGGCAGTATTCATTAAATTCCAACCGGCAGTTCTTGCCCATGGACTTAATAATAACTCATAAGCTCCAGCTTCACCTTGTCTGTCTGGATTACCTGCCCATGAAAGAGCAGGTAAAACCATCATTATTATAATTAATATTCTTTTTATCATTTTATTTATATTCAAGATTAATTGAAATTATAATCCACTAGGATCAAACTTACGATTCACTCCAAACCACTTCACTGATTTTTGAGCTCCAGTTTCTTCATCTAAAACATGGATAATATATACTCCACTAGAAATAGGAATACCTGCACTATTCTTAAGATTCCAAATAACATTCGCGTCTACTTGGCTGAAGTTAACACTTGCAGTAGGTCTTAGAACAGCTGATCTAGTTGCATCTCTCCTAAATTGAGCAATGAACCTTCCATCTAATGAATAAATCGTAATTGTAGATTTAGCTGGAACGTTAGTAATTTTAACTCTACCATCGTTCTGATCAATTTCATAAGAAGAATTTGCATAATATGGATTTGGAACAACACCTACATTACTTAAGGCATCGTCAATAGTAGATTCATCAACAGGAACTGCTGCTTTTCCACTTAATTCAAATTCATACACTGGGCTATCACCAGTTGGCTCAAATCTTCCGTCTTCATCAGCTAATTCTCTACCGAAAGTATTATCAACTCTTAGTCTAACAGTAACATCATTTGGAATTAAACCATCTTCATAAGAATTTAGTGGTTCTACAGGCAATGGTATACCTGTCCAAGTAATAGTAGATAATCCTCTTAAAAGTCTTGTTACTAATACATTCGGTGCGAAAAGCTCAGCTAATTGTGCACATTCATCATATTCTGTTCTTGTAACATAAATTGTATGTTGACCACCAGTGTATGCATCATAAATAGAAGCTGCTCTACCTTCAGGTGTAGGAATAATTACACTAGGCTCAGGATTCCATGCCATATCTCTACCTGCTGAACTAGTACCATCAACATCACTGTTTCCGTATACTGAATTTTCACCATAAAAAATATTTAATCGCTTACCTGTTTCAACATCAATAGCGTATCCAGGGAAATATCCGAAACCAACTGTCCCATCACTAGAAGCTGTAGGATTACCATCAGAATCAGCAGAAAGGCTTAAAGATGCTTGATCTCTAGTTTCCATTTGAGTTGATTCACCAGCAGCAGCATAACCTGCATCGTAGAAATCACGATGTGATGTTTCAACAACGATACATTTACTCCACTTTTCTCTGTCTGAAGTAAATACAATATCAACATTGTTCAAGTCACCCATTTCAAGTCTTGTACTTTGAACAGTACCAGCAGCAGCTTGGTTATGTCTCAATGCAGGAGTAATAGCCGGATTTGCAAACTCAGCTAATTTAAGAGGAATAATGTTTGTCCCTCCGCTTGTAGCAAAATCTCCATTTGGATCATATACATCACTATCCACATCTATATAAGAATAGAATTGATTGTATTGTCCTATACCATCATAACCTCCATTAGGTACAAAAGTTAACCAATTAACTCCATTAGGGTCATCATATTCGACTTGTGCTCCTATGAACGTACCTGAACCTGGATTTTCATCTGGCTCATCACTTATATCATCTTGTCTATATATGGTTAAAGAAAAACCATATTCTCTCAATATTCTTTCATTTAAATCTTCAAGACTTCCTCTACTTACAAATTCCTCTCCAGTATCTAAGTCTGTAAGTCTCCATCGCGAGTTTTCAGTAGGAAGCATCTTTCCATTATCATCATCGAATTGACCTACAATGTCAAGTCTGAATTTACCATCTTGAACATCAACTGGATTAACAATTTTTATTTCAAGAGGGCCACTGTTGTCCTTGTATTCAACATTTGATACTTGATTACTTTCGATAATCCTATCATGCATATCATCTTCAAGAAGTAAGAATTTTCCTTGATTTCCAACACCTGATATTCTTGTAATCTTAGGACCGTCACCGTAAAAACTATTAAGTTGATCGTATACAATAGGTCTTGGTGAAACTGTTACCACACCAAATGATTGTCTACCACTAATAAACGGTCTTTGTTGTCCTAATCCTGTTTGAGGATCAAACGGTTCATAGTCATTATATCCGTATGCAATTGCAAAGAAGTAATATTGCTTGTGATTAATTAGACGCGTGTCACCTTGATTAAACGCATCTTCTGTAATACTAAAAGAATGTTTAATTCCTTGATCAGCTCCAATAACTCTTCTTTCAGGAGTATATACAAGTTCATTATTACCAGGTAAAGGATTTACTTGAGAATTCCAGTTATATAATGTGGTAATATTATTAGTTAAATCAACTTGTCTTACTAATCTAGCTTTTTCAATATCATCAAGAGAAGAAGAAGAATTCGCATCAAATAATTGATAAATTAAATATCCTTCAAAAGTATATGTCTTTTCTTCATCAGGTAAATTTAGTGCGATAGAATCAGTAGCAAAAATATCTACCTCAGAATACTCTTCAAAAGCATTGTTAGAAAGTAGCGTATCGTTAGATAACAATAAAATAATTTCTCTATCTAGTTCCACAACATCAACATCTGGCCCTTTCGGTCCATCAAGAGTTTGGAAACAATTATCAAAAAGTGCTTGAGCTAAATCATCAGCTTTATTCAAATCACCTAATTCAGGACAAGGATAAACTTGGTTTGGAACCCATGCAATACCGATGATTAACTCATTAATTGCTCCTTGTTTAAGAATGAAAGGACCTGAAGCTTGAATCGTTCTTCTATCTCCAAAACCCAAATTCGCACTACACATTGACCATGCATTATCATCACTTGGAGCACCTGGTAATACATAACGAATAGTATCATTAGAAGCAACATCATACCCTGATCCTCCTCTTGTAATAGGTAATCCATCTCTCCATAATCCATCTAATAAATTGTAATGTTCTAATGCTGTTTGTGCATCAACTGTACCTATAGGGTGTTCACCTGCTCCTTGTCTATTTGTGTAAACAAAAGAAGTCATACCTAATTCAACAAATGTATCAGGCTCAGCAAATGGATCCTCTAAGTCAATTAACCTTCCCTCATCATCAAATTGAAATGGTTTCAAAGGTCCTCTAAAGTAATCTATACCAAGCATCGGTACATTTACACCATAAGTTGCTGCACCAGTAGAACATGTTGTTCCTTCATCTCCATCAAATTCATCTTGATTATAAAGAATCGCCATTGATCTTGAAG
Source organism: uncultured Saprospiraceae bacterium (assembly GCA_964566605.1). Classification (GTDB taxonomy): domain Bacteria; phylum Bacteroidota; class Bacteroidia; order Chitinophagales; family Saprospiraceae; genus JAHDFB01. The sequence continues at coordinate 13,019 of CAZMKA010000001.1, forward strand.
TATCACAACCAATATAATCATCTTCACTACATCCTAAATCACCATCAACCCACATCGCAAAATAACAATCGGTAATAACTGTTTGTGCCCTGTTAATTAACTTATATCTCTGGAAACTCATGTCATTCAACTCATCGTTTGACTCATAAGCAAATGCTTGTACCTGAACTTCCATTTGGATTGCTTCTCCATTTGTTCCCATGTGCGGACCTGCTTGGTCATTATATATCCAAAAGAACATTTGATCTGGATATTGAGGTCCAAAATCAGAACATCCTCTTACTTCGATAACAGGATAATCACCATTTTCAGGATCATATATGTCTATCTGTGAATTAGGGTGATCATAAAATGCACCTAATCCCTGACCTGCGTCTGGTAATTGAAAGCCATATTTAATAGGAAAATCTACGTTTCCTAAACCAGGATAAAATCTAACATTATCTGGAATAGAATCCTTTGGATATTCTTGTCCTAGTAAGTTAAACTTATTATAATTGATTCTATGAAGATCAATCTCATCACCAGTTACTTCAAAAAATCGATCCCATTGTTCACAAATAGGTTTGTCTGAAGTTCCTGTATCGTCGTCAAGTGGACCAGGATACCAGTCACCACCAGGTCTGTAAGTTGTTGCGGCAATCTTAAGAATATCTTCCCCACCAGTAATTGGCTCATATCCACCAATCCAAACAGATCCAGCGAATATAGAAGATATATCTAAAATTTCAGGAGGTGTATTAGGCACAATGTACTGACCTTCTGATAAATTCCACCAAACATCACCTGAGGTTAATAACGTAGCTCTTACGTTATTGATATTCTGCAAGGCCATTTCAGTTCCTTCTGCACAATCTTCACGTGTGTTTATGGTTGTATTCTTTTTATTGGCCTTTGCATCTCTATCAACATAACTATATGCTGAAGAATATGTAAAAAGCACAAAAAATATGATAATAATTTTTTTCATAATAAATGTATTATTTATCTATTTCGATTTAAAAATTAACAATTCCTCCAATTCTTATTCTTCTAGGAAGAGAATAAAAACCTGGTTGAAGTAAAGCCCATTCATAAGCAGCTAAGAAACTCTGAACATCTCTTCCAGAACTTTCTACAGAATTGATCGCATCTTGACCAAACTGCGTTGCAAGATATCCATCATTATCAGGAGACCCTGTAACTCTATAAACCCCAACAACATTTTGAGTGTTCAATAAATTACTAACTCTTAAGTAAACATTGAAGTTTAGGCCTCTTTTATTGTTTTCATTTAGCTTAACAGAAAAGTTCTTATCAATTCTCATGTCAATATTAGTAGTCCAAGGCAATCTTGCACCATTAATGTCTCCAGTAAATCCTGCAGAAGAGAAAGGATTATTAATCGTACTTTGTCTTGTGTAAGGTCTTCCAGAAATTGCAGCTACTTGGAAGTTTATTCCAGTGTTAGCAAAAATATCTAAACCAGAAACTCTTGGTCCATTGTACTTATCTCCTGATGCATATCTATAGTCAATGTTACCAACAATTCTATGTCTTTCATCAAATGACAAAGGAATAAGAACTCTTACTTCTCCATTTCTTGATGATAATCCTGAATTAGAATTAGATCCTGTTCCCTCTGCATATTGAAGTGTATAAGAAGCATTAAGTTGGATATTCCCAACTCTTCTTAAGTCATATGTCGCAGTAAAACCTTTTACTGTTCCAAAATCAATATTATCATATGTTAGATAATCAGTAACTACAGGTACGTTCAATAAGAATCTTGTTTGGATAAGATCTCTATTCTCTCTATAGTATGCGTTTAACTTCAATGAAGATGAATTCGTTAATCTTTGTTGGAATCCAACTTCATAATCAATTGTAGTTTCAGGTCTTAAATTCGGATTATTCGCCGGTGCACCTCCTGGGTTCAGCCTTGAAATATCTTCAAAGAAATAATAGTTTAAAGCTGTAAACTGCGTATTTGACGAAGGTCTTTGTACTAATTGATCGTAGTGAGCAAAGAATCCTGCATCTTCCGAAATAGGGAATGACAATGAAATTCTTGGTGTAATTTTCAAAGAAGGAGCGTAATCAACAAAACTATTGTCAGGATTAAAGTCTCTACTCTGTATATTATTTTCCTCATCAGAAAACTTATAAGAAGGATTAACAGGTTCACTACCAAAAATTAATTGTGCATCAGTTGCTGTTCCATCAGGACTAAACCAATCATCTCCTAATCTATAAGCCTTAACAGCATCTGTTTCTCTATCAGACCCAGTCAAATAAACTTTTGCATTGGGATCAATAGAAGAAGGAACGTTTAAATCTCTTCTTGAAGAAAACTCATCAGCTGTTTCTATTGCATAAAGAGAATATCTATCTTCTAGTACTTTAGTATTTGCATCAAAATAATCTGCTCTAATTCCAACTCTCAAAATGATATCTTCATATGAGAATTTATCTTGAATATAACCAGCTAAATAAACAGGACTTAATGGAGCTACCTCAAAAGTTCTTCTATTATTTTCATCTGTAGCAGTGAAGAAATCATTAAATGAGCCACCATTTGAAACTTCTCCTTTATAGTTATACCCGTAATAATTGATATTTAAATCTCTCCAATTGATAACTTCACTTGCACTAAATTGATCTAAAGTTATACCACTATTAACAGCTTCTATACCGTCAACATTAACAAAATCATTAATTGTTAACCCTAATTCTTCTCTTATTGCTAGGTAGAATAATTTATCAGGGTCTTCCTCAATGATTCTTCCATACTCTTGGAATTCGAAATTATTAAATGGTATTTGACCAGAAAATATATTTCCTGTTAAATTAGTTGTGTCAACACCTGTTACAAAATGTGCATTAGCAGCATCTCTTGCCATTGTCCACAATTCTCTAGGATCCATTTCCCAATATCTGTTCGTACGTAATTCATATGTTCCTCCGAACTGTAAATTATGTCTATTATTAATACTACCCCCTGGTAAAATATCAAGCTGAGCATCGAAATTTACAGTATATCTAGTATTATCAAACTTTCTGAAGTTGTTATAAACTCTACCAACATTATCAAAAAATCTAAAATTCCATACATCAACAGCAGTTCCTATTAACTGTCCATTTATTGTTTGATACTTAGATAATGTAGGGTTAGGGCTTTCTGTTCCATTCTCATCAATAAATGGACTGAATGGACTTGTTATTTGTGAAAAACTATTATGATCAACTAAGCCAAAAGGTGTTTCTAAAGCGCCTGAACCATTCCATTCTTCAGGATTAACGAATCCTGAATTTGGGCTAGAAACTACTTCTTGAGTACCATAAAGTCCATAGTTGAAAAAGTTATCCTCATGGTTAAAATCTTCACGAAGTCTATTCACATTTTCAACACCCACTTGAAGGATATATGATGCATTTCTTAATAATGTAGGAGAACCTTCAAGTTTTTCTTCTGGAAGTCCTTGTTGTCCTATTTTATGTCTCCATCTAGCATTAACTCTGTAGTTATTTCCATATTCATAAGGATTATGTGTCCAGTTTAATAGACCCCATCCTCCACCTGGAGTGAATCTATTTCTATCAGTTCCATAAATCCCAGATACTGAAATATCAATTTTCTTACTAAGTCTAACATCGATTTTACCCGTAATGTCTAAATCGTATCTATCCTCGTTCGGTCTAGTTTTTAACGGTGCAGATAAATCTGTTTCATTTAACAATTCAGCTCTAGGGAAAGCAACTCCACCTAATAAAAAAGTAGGAGTTTCTTCTAAATCTGCAATTACTTCTGCAGGCATTCTATATACACCTACTGCAGAAGGTCTATCATCTAGCTGACCTACATATTGTGCGTTGAATCTAAATCCTACAATTGATTTCCCATCTCTTTTAATTAATGGCCCACTTATGTTACCATTTAAAAAGTTGAATCCATAAGGATCAAGGAATTGAGAAGTCTCTGCTTCAAATCCACCTGAAAATCTTTCAGAAGGACCTTTTGATGTAAGTGATATTACTCCACCTGTTACATCACCATATCGTGCTGCTAAACCACCAGTTATAACTTGAAGTTGCTCAATCTCTGCAGCAGGTAACAATCCTACATCAGTTACACGTATTCCATCAACATAATAGTTAGTTGCATTGGAACGCATACCTCTTATAGATAGATTACCATCAGTATCTGATGATATTCCTGCTGATGTGGCAGCTAAACCCTGAACAGATTTAAGTGGTGAATTGGCAATAGCCTCTGCAGTTACTGTTTTAACTGAGGAGGTATTATCGAAATTGATTAATGGCTCTTTGTATGCCGTAACGACAACCTCGTCGAGGACAGAACCTTCTGCGACCAAATCAATATTTACCTTAGTCGTGCTGTTTTCAGAAACAATAACTCCAGTAATTTTCTGGTCTTGTGCTCCTAGTGACTTCACTGTAATGTCATATGATCCTGGATCGATATTCGTGAAAATGTAATTACCATCAAAGTCAGTCGGTACTGCTTTGACTTGAACGTCATTCTTAAAAAGGAAAACGCTCGCTCCTATTACTCCTCCGTCTTCGTCTGTTACCTGGCCCTGTAGAACAGTTTGGGCGTAAGCCGAAAAAGAGAAAATACACAGAAGAAATGTTAAAAGTGTAAGTTTCTTAGTCATAAAAACTATTTAAGTATAATAAGCAAATATCTATGTGGCTGACTAATAGCTAGATTGTGTAATTCGTGAGAATCTTTTACTATAACTAAAGGATATGAATCTGTAATTCATAACGGAATTAGTTAGTCTATATCATAATAATGCCCAATAGAGTACAATTTTAAATAAATCATTTCAAATACCAAAACCTCTAAGTGCTTCAAGTCTTTGAGTCGACAAATATACTAATGTGAATTGAATATCCTAATTATTTGTTAAACTTAGCTATCTGAGACAATAAAATATCAGCAATTAAAAACTTAGAATGGTGGGTCCATCCTGCTACATGAGGACTCAATATAACTTGCTTTAAATTGTATAATTCTTCATACATAGCTCGCTCTATGTCAGTGAAAGTAGCTACTTTTTCATTTTCAAAAACATCAAGACAAGCCCCCCCTACAGTACCTCTTTTTAATTCTTTAATAAGTGCTTTTGTATCAATACATTTACCACGTGCAGTATTTACAATTATTACGCCTTCCTTACACTTTACCAGATATTCTTCATTTATTAAATGGTGCGTATTGTCGTCCAGAGGAACATGTAAGCTTATGATATCCGATTTTTTTTGTATTTCTTCTGGCGTTTCACATTCTTTCACCCAAGGCAAGTCACTTGCATAATTGCTCTTATACTTATCATATGCAAGAACAGACACACCCATTCCCATTAGTTTTTGGGCGAAAGCCCTACCATTGTTACCGAAACCAATAATTCCTACTGTCTTTCCCATAACTTCCCATCCTCTTCGTGCTTCTCTATCCCATTGCATGTTTCTAATATCTCGATCTGCCCATGTTAATTGGTTGGCTAATGCCAAAAGCATCCCCAAAGCATGTTCCGCAACTGCATTTTTATTCCCTCCAGGTGCACTATAAACATTAATCCCTCTTTTTTTCGCTGCAACAAGATCAATGATTTCCAAACCACTCCCTAATCTTCCTATAAATTTTAATTTATGTTCACCATTTATATTTTTGGGCGAAAGCCCCATCAATTCATCCGTCATAATAACTTTACTATTGATGATAATACCCTCTATTCTAGGAATATAATCCTTTACTTTCTCGTATGGCAACTTAGGCTTATTGATTATTTCATAGCCATTTTCAAGCAATCCTTTCAACAAATGTTCGTGAACATCATCGGTAACTAAAACAATTTTCGACATATCTTTAAAAATAATATTAGTGCAATTATAATATATTATGTTCTGACGTTTTAAAAATTACATTAAGAACCTATATTTGCGCGAACAAAAAAAAATCAATATTCCATGCCTAAGGATACGTCTATAAAATCCGTTCTAATTATAGGGAGCGGTCCTATTATTATAGGTCAAGCTTGCGAATTCGATTACTCTGGATCTCAAGCATCAAGATCTCTACGTGAAGAAGGAATAGAAGTTACGCTAATTAACTCCAATCCAGCTACAATAATGACGGATGAAGTAACAGCTGACAATATCTATCTTCTGCCATTAACAGTAGAAAGTTTAGACCACATACTTACCGAAGAAAATATTGACGCTGTACTACCTACTATGGGGGGACAAACGGCTTTAAATCTTGCAATTGAAGCTGGAAAGCAAGGTTTGTGGGATAAGCATGATGTTAAACTAATCGGTGTTGATCTTGACGCTATCGAATTAACAGAAAATAGAGAAGAATTTAAGCAACATGTTATAAAACTAGGAATGCATGTAGCGCCTTCTTTTATTGCAAATAGTTTCCTTGAAGGAATGGAGGCTGCTCAAAAAATAGGTTTCCCGTTAGTCATAAGACCTTCTTATACGCTAGGTGGTACTGGTGGAGGATTTGTAATGACTGCTGAAGAATTCCCTACTGCTTTAAGAAGAGGTCTAGATGCATCGCCTTCTCATGAAGTACTAATTGAAAAAGCAATCTTTGGGTGGAAAGAATACGAACTTGAGTTGTTGAGAGACTCGAATGATAATGTAGTTATCATATGTACAGTAGAGAACTTTGACCCTATGGGAATTCATACAGGAGACTCTATTACTGTAGCTCCTGCAATGACCTTAAGTGATACGGCATTTCAGCAAATGAGAGACGATGCCATATTAATGATGCGTTCTCTTGGTAATTTCGCTGGTGGATGTAATGTGCAATTTGCTATTAATCCTGAGGATGAAGATATCATCCCTATTGAAATTAACCCAAGGGTTTCAAGATCGTCAGCGCTTGCTAGTAAGGCAACTGGTTATCCAATCGCAAAAATTGCTGCAAAACTAGCAATTGGTTACACGCTCGATGAACTTAAAAATCAAATTACTAAGACTACTTCAGCATATTTCGAACCTGCGCTTGATTACGTTATTGTCAAAATGCCAAGATGGAATTTCGACAAGTTCAATGGTGCGGATAAGCAGCTAGGATTGCAGATGAAATCTGTAGGTGAAGTGATGGCGATAGGTAGGAACTTTCTAGAAGCACTTCAAAAAGCTTGTCAGTCTTTAGAAAACAATCGTACAGGACTTGGTGCGGATAAAAAAGAATGGATTAAAACTCAAGATATTCTAGAACGACTAGAAAAAGCTAGTGATGATAGAATTTTCCGTATAAAAGATGCATTGAGACTCGGTGTACCTACTAAAACGGTTCATAAGTTAACTAAAATTGATCCTTGGTTCTTAAGACAGATTAAGCGTCTTGTAACTTATGAAGATCGATTAATGAAATTCAATGTACCTGAAGATATTCCTACTGAATTTTTCAGAGAATTGAAAGAAGTTGGTTACTCTGATGCACAGATTGCTTGGGTTATGAGAATCGAGGAGGACCAAGTAACTGAAGCTAGATATGAAAGAGGTATCCGTAGAACTTATAAAATGGTGGATACATGTGCTGCAGAGTTCGAAGCTAAAACACCTTACTTCTATTCTACTTTCGATAAAGAAAATGAATCAATTCCTTCGGATAAGAAGAAGATTATTGTTTTGGGTTCAGGCCCAAATAGGATTGGTCAGGGTATAGAATTCGATTATTGCTGTGTTCACGGAATTCTTGCAATCAAAGAAGCGGGATACGAAGCGATTATGATTAATTGTAATCCTGAAACAGTTTCTACAGATTTCGATGTAGCAGATAAATTATACTTTGAACCGGTATTCTGGGAGCATATAAAAGAGATCATTGATCTTGAAAAACCTGAAGGTATTATTGTTCAGTTAGGTGGACAAACAGCTTTAAAGCTTGCTGAAAAATTCCATAAAGAAGGAATTAAAATCATAGGATCTTCATACAAAAGTCTTGACTTAGCTGAAGATAGAGGAAGCTTTTCTGACTTATTAAAGGAACTCGATATTCCATATCCAAAGTATGGTGTAGCTGATGATATTGATGAAGCGATTGCAATTGCGAATAAAGTAACTTATCCAGTATTAGTAAGACCGTCATATGTACTTGGAGGTCAAGGAATGAGAATCGTGATTAATGATGAAGAGCTTGAAACACAAACATTATCTATTTATAAGCATATGCCTGATAATAAGGTATTAATAGATCAATTCTTAGATAGAGCGAAAGAAGCAGAGATTGATGCCATTTTCGATGGTGATGACTTGATGATAATGGGTATCATGGAGCATATAGAACCTGCAGGTATTCACTCAGGAGATAGTTCTGCTATGTTACCTCCTTATTCATTAAGTGAGAAGGCTATAGAAACAATGAAAGAATATACTTTCAAGTTAGCAAAAGCACTTAAAATAAGAGGATTGATTAATATTCAGTTTGCGATAAAAGACGATAATGTTTATGTAATCGAGGCAAACCCTAGAGCTTCTAGAACAACGCCGTTTATTGCAAAAGCATACAAAACTCCGTTCTTAAATATTGCAACGCATGTGATGCTTGGTTCGAAGAAATTAAAAGATTTCGATATCAATCCACATATGGACGGATATGCTATTAAAGTTCCAGTATTTTCTTTCAATAAATTCCCTAATGTTGACAAACAACTAGGACCTGAAATGAAATCAACTGGTGAAATGATTCGATTTATCGACGATTTATCTGATCCATTTTTCAGACAACTAGATAAAGAACGTTCTATGTATCTTACAAGATAGATAGTAATGTAATTAACCTGAGCTAGTACATTTTTTATAACAAAAATTACTCTCAGTTATCAATAAAAAGCTTAAATTTCTATGATTCTGTACTAATTGAATCATAGAAATTTTTTTATACAGATTGTACACCTCAGCTAAATACATGGGTTTTCTAAGAATTGTATAATGCAATTTATACTCTCATTCAGGTAATTATTATATTAGTGCAAAAAGAAACATATGAATGTATTGATCTATTCTAGGACTTTAAAAAAAGAAGATCATCTACATGTTATCGAATTACTTGAGACCTTAGAATCTAAAGGTATTTCATTTAGTTTCTTTGAAGATTATCACAAAGAGCTTGCTACTGTTTTTCCAAAGTATGCTAAACACAAAACTGTTGGATTTGGGTCGGGGCCCAAAAAAGGTGAATTTGATTTTGTGTTTAGTCTTGGAGGGGACGGAACGATTTTGCATGCTATTACTTTGGTAAAAGATGCGGAGATTCCTATATGCGGAATTAATCTTGGGCGACTTGGTTTTATGGCAACTATTGAAAAGTCTCGAATTAAAGAAGCAATTGATAAACTGATTGAAGGCGAATACAGAACAGAGGCTCGTACGATGCTAAGCCTTAAGAGCCCAACAGAATTATTTGGGTCCAAGTCATTTGCATTAAATGATTTCACTTTACATAAGAGAGATACATCTTCCATGATGATCGTCCATACTTATGTAAATGATGAGTTTATCAATAGTTATTGGGCTGATGGTTTAGTGGTGAGCACTCCGTCGGGATCTACAGGTTATTCCTTAAGCTGTGGAGGACCAATTGTTTTTCCTGAGAGTTCGAATTTTATTATTACACCAGTTGCTCCGCATAACTTGAATGTAAGACCATTAGTCATATCGGATAATAACAAGTTATCTTTTAGGATTGAAGGCAGGAGCAAGAATTATATGTGTACACTAGATTCGAGAAGTGAAATAATTTCAGCAGACAAAGAATTAGTCGTAACGAAATGTGATTTTGTTGCGAACATTGTGCTGTTGGATGACATTACATTTATAGAAACGATAAGAAAGAAGTTGAACTGGGGTCTAGATTCTAGAAACTAAATAATACTAATGTTAAATATTTTAATTTTCATGAACAGAAATGAAAAAAGAAATATTTGCTGGTTACTATAAATAGAGTAAATAAGACCTTGTTTTTAACTTGAAATATTCTAAATACCAAGTAAATGAGTAATAATAGCGAAGCATTCGTAAAGTCTGAACATTCAGACGGACTACAGACAATAGAATTTTTTCATCCTTCTCATAATTCCTTACCGGGATCAATACTGAAGAAATTAAAGGATGCGATACTAGAAGCGGGGAAAGACGATCGAGTAAAACTAATCTTATTAAAGAGTGATGGACCGAGAACGTTTTGTGCAGGGGCGAGTTTCGATGAATTGATAGCTATAGAGGATGAAGTGAGAGGTAAGGAATTTTTCATGGGATTTGCTAATGTAATCAATGCGATACGAACATGTGGGAAAGTAGTGATAGGTCGTGTACAAGGAAAAGCAGTAGGAGGAGGAGTAGGAATAGCGAGTGCGGTTGATTATTGTGTAGCAACGAAATATGCTTCTTTTAGATTAAGTGAGCTTGCTGTAGGAATAGGACCATTTGTGATAGGGCCAGCAGTTACTAGAAAGATAGGTATTTCTCAATTTGCCCACATGTCGATTACACCGAATCAGTGGCAAACTGCGGAGTGGGGCTTGGAGAATAATTTATATCATAGAGTTTTTGAAAGCACGCATGAGCTTGATGACTATTTAGAAATCTTTATCCGTGAGCTTTTAACTATGAATCCTCAAGCGCTTAATGAACTCAAAAGCGTGTTTTGGGAAGGGACAGAGAACTGGGATGTGTTACTTGAAAAAAGAGCAGAGCAGAGCGGGAAGTTAGTACTTTCAGAATTTTCGAAGAAATCAATTTCGAAGTTCTTAAACAAGTAATACCAATTCTGTTTTTGTTTAAATATAAATATTAGCTAAACTACAGATTATCGAGCTTGATAAATGATACTAAAATGCTATCTCGTTTTTATCACTTAGACAAACTCTCCTTACGGACAATCACTTCATTTACTCTACATGATTGAGTGACATTCGTAATATAGAATTTCATTGCATAATCCACTGTTTCACCATTGGATTTTGTAGCGGGTGTCCATTTTGGCATGTCGCAAAGCAATGATGTTAACTTAGCATCTAGTTCTATATTACCAGTACCTTCTACTAGATAAACATTGTCTGTCTTTCCTTCATCTGTTATTTCGAGTTGGACAACCGAAAAGCCTAGTTTATTAATTTCATTTGTATCCAGTTTGGATACGAAGTTTGTTTCAACATATTTATTAAATCCATCTTCTCCTCCTTGAAACATTGGTGTATCTTGAGGTATAACATGAATTTCCATATCCATTGTCTTGGCCGTATTATTTTTCAAATTATTCTTAGGAAGATATTCCACGATTACCTCAATACTAGCTCCTACTTGTGGGTTACTTAATAGCTCTTTTTGAGATGATGTGAGTTCATTGTTTTTCCCTTTTACTGAAATTTCTTCATCTTGATAAGTGTAAATAATTTCAGTAGAAATGTATTCGTCAACCCATTCGGAAGTATATCTGTGATGAAGATCTGAAAGCAAATTCGCTTCTCGTATACGGTCTTCACGAACTTCGAATTCTTCTTTTTCAAGAAATGAATAATATAAATCTTGGGAAGAAAGATTTGTCAGGAAAAATGCGATAAAAGATAGGGCTATAACTGTTTTCATGTGTTAAAAATACAGATTATTTCTTTAATGAAAACTAAAGGAATCTAAATTAAGTCTTTTTTAACCAATCAATTATGTCTTTCATAACTGATTCATTGAAGGTTTCTTCGTTGGTAAAATACTCACTTCCTTCACCAGTTTTGGATGTTTGGAATAGATGATTTAGATTCTTATATGTCTTTATAGTGAGCTTTTTTTGTTGTCCACTTTCTTTAAATGCTTTTTTGATACCAGTAATATTCTCTTTACAGGTAACTTGAACATCCTTTTTCCCATTTAGTGCTAATGTAGGTACAGTTACCTTCGTAAGATAATCCTGAGGATTAAATGCGAGAAAGTACTTCATATATTCATTTAACATAGAGGGCGCAATCTGAAAATAAAATCTTTGCTCATTAGGAGCTAATAATTTTTGATCTGTTTCCGATAAATCATAATAAAAAGTCGAGACCAATTGTCTCAATTCATCAACTAGTTTATCATTCGGTAATCCTTTTATTACTAACGAAATCATTTCTTTATTGAAAGTCTTAGCTTTTTTCTTTCCCTCGTCTGATAGACCATCCATCATTTCATATTGTCTATTTAGTTGAAATTCCATCAAGTATTTCACTTCTTGTCCAGGACCAGCTAATAAGACAATGAAATCGACATTGGGATTAGCTGATGCAACCATAGGAGCGATCATCCCACCTTCACTGTGACCAATTATTCCTAGTTTCGACTTGTCTACATCTGTTCGATTATGCAGATATTCGATTGCACCATCTGTATCATCAGCAAGATCAGCTGTCGTTACTTTCGCAAAGTAGCCTTTAGATTCGCCTATCCCACGATCATCATATCGAAGCACCATATATCCATTACGTGTGAAATAATCAGCTAAAATCAAAAAGGGTCGATGATTGAAAAACTCAGAATCTCTATTTTGGGGCCCCGACCCCGATACTAAAACAATTGTTGGAAAAGGGCCATCACCCTGAGGCTTTGTGATTGTGCCAGCCAAAAGATATTTTTCTTCACCTGAGGATTCAAAATTCACATCTTCAGATATATAATTTATTTCTGCTAGTGGCTCTTGAGAACGTTTAATTTCTAAAACCTCATCTGTTTTATAAAATGCCACATCAAAGGTTTGTCCTGATTGTTTCCAAACACCAGAGATGGTATCATTGGCTAATTCACCAACAAATGATGCTGCATAAGATTGATAATAGAAATCAAGCCTGTTGCCACTTATTTCGAAATTCGTAGCTTTTTTATCTAAAATTCCCTGAACAGGGATTGTAAGAAGAAGGTCTTCGTTGATTGTTATATAGGCTTCAATACCAATAATTTCAGCCTTCCATTGTCCATTAAATTGACTTTGGCTTAAGCCAAAATAGCTTGAAAGTAAAAGGAGTAAAAGGATCGTATACCTTACCATTTACTAGCTATTCAACTTTTCTTTCCTTGCCTCTTTAGTTTCTAGTTCCTTCATATTGTCTTTAATCTCAGATTCAATATTCGCTTTTGCGTTATTGAATTCACGGATTCCTTTTCCAAGACCCTTCATTAACTCAGGAATTTTTCTACCTCCGAATAACAATAAAACTATTACTAGAATAATAGCAATTTCAGGGCCACCTATAGAACCGAATATACCAAAAAATGCGTCCATAACTTTATTTTTTACACCACAAAAGTGGTTATATTTTTTAATTAATTACTCATAAAACTGTAGAACTTTAAATTCCTTCGCTTTCATTAACGCTTGAAAGACAAGGACTTTCTTTTACATAAGAGCTTTTGTATTCATAAGACCCTTTAAATGTATAAAAAGTTTAAATCAACAGCTATTTATTAAAAATATTACTTCTTAAGTCCTATTTCTCTTAGTCTTTCATCTAAGTAATCTCCCGCAGTAGTTGGTTCATAAGCTAAAGGTCTATCATCAGTTACACAGAAATCAAGACAATCAAGTTTCATATTACTTTTTGGATGTAAAAAGAAAGGAATACTTAATCGAGGTTTATGCCATTCCGCTTTAGGAGGATTTACTACTCTATGTGTTGTTGACTTCAAGTAATTATTAGTTAATCTCTGAAGCATATCTCCAACATTTATAACTATTTCATCTTCACCAGGAACAATATCCAACCATTCATTCTCTGCATTCAATAACTGGAGTCCTCCTGCTGAAGCACCTACTAATAATGTTATCAAATTAATATCCTCATGTTGTTCCGCTCTTATCGCTGATTTCGGCTCATGAGTAATCGGTGGATAATGAATCGTACGAAGAATTGAGTGTCCATTTTCGATTTTACTATCGAAATAGTTTTCATCTAATTCTAGATGCAAAGCAATCGCTCTCAATAATGCACCACCTGACTTTTCAAAAGCTTTATACAACTCGAATCCGTTATCTGTAAAAGCTTCAACTTCTGTCACCACAGGATTCTCAGGATACTCTTCTTTATCTGCTAAATCAGCTACTTGACCTATCTGGTAAAACTCTTTTAAATCGGCAACTTCCGATTGCTTAGCTTTTTCTGTTCCAAAAGCTGTGTAGCCTCTTTGACCAGCCAAGCCTTCTATTTCATATGCTTTCTTAACTTCTACAGGCTGCGAAAAAAAAGCTTTTGAAGCTGCATAAAATGAATCCACTAGATCTTGAGGTACACCGTGGTTTCGAACACCTACGAAACCTACTTCGTGAAAGGCTTTTCCTAATTCTTTTACAAAAGCTGCTCTTTGCTCTTCATTCCCATTTACAAATTGATCTAAATCTACTACAGGTATTGCTCTGTCTGACATTTTAATTTCTTTTAGGTTTAAATTTAGACATTTCCAGAATTTGCTGTGCTGAAAACTTATTCAAAGATAATATTTCTTTGGGTTCATAGTTATTCTTCTGCATAAATGCCTCAATAATTTTCCATCCGATATAATTAGCTGTCCTTCCAGGTGCCTCAGGAGGCATGCCTGCAGAATGTGGACTTTCATTAACAAGTTTAGATATTTTACTTATATCAGTCGAATAGAATAATTGTTCTTTAAAAAAATAGGCCCACATCTCTTGCTCATTATCTTCACACCATTGATATTGTTGTGGTGTATATCCCATTACTAAAAAATCCTCTTCGTAAGGTATTAGTTTGTTGATGATATATAATTTCTTTCCGTGATACAACATCTGATCCAGAAGCGTTTGTCCACTTGATGACCCTCCAAGCCAATCTTCTGCTAAGGTTTCAGCGGTATTACGAACGATATTTTCCTTATTGTATCTTCTCGAAAGGTAACTACTAAAAGATGTATTGTTCGGTACATATTTGTCATATGGATAATCTTCTCCCAGAAACATATCTAATCCTAGTGCTATAGCATCATTCTTCTCGTTTTGAAAAATAAATCGTTGATAAGTAAACTCCGAAATATACGTGTAAACATCCGGGATTCTTTTCTTTGGGAAATAGTGTTTTACAAACTGGAAACACTGTGCCAGTTCATCTTCAATAGGTAGAAAATCATTGTAAACAGAATCAACTTCTTTCTGAATTCTCTGTATTCGACTGTCAGATATAAATCCTTTGATAAACTGATCTTTTTGTTCTACAGACATTCTCATTAACGGAACCTGAAGTATTTTCTCAAAAAACAAACTATAAAACACACTATCAACATCATATAGCTGTGTCAGAATATCTATTTGATTTGTATCCAATTCAGCGATTGCTTTTTCCGTTCGTGTCAACTCGAACTCCACTGGAATATCAGATACATCAGGAATGTCTTCATTATTGGAACCACAGCCTACAATAAAGAATATCGTTAAAAAAAATACTATAAATGTCTTACTACTATTCATACGGATATTAAACTGAAATATGCTGTTTTAAATTTTATAAAAGGTATTCAAACTGCGAATTTACCACTTCTACATTTTGATTTTATATATTTAACCTTATAATATAGATAAAATGAGAATTGCACTTTACACAATACTGCTATTATTTTGCTCTTCATCAGTCTTTGGGCAAATAAGAAATTTGAGACTTGGAGTATCAGCTGAGCCATTAAGCTTTAGTTATATGGACAGTGATACACCTTTAATAACTCAACAATTAGTAAATTTTTCTAGTTCTATTTTCTTCAAAACGGAGTACTATTTCTCACCTTTTGTTTCATTAGCATCGGGTGTAGGATTTACTGTTAATCAAGGAGCGACAATGTTATATTCTGAAGGTGGAGATGTATGGTCAAAATCAGACTTAGTTCCAGCAGATTTACATAATATTACAGAACCGACTCGCTATAAGTCAAGTATTCGATACCTTGAAGTTCCTGTTGCACTTAAACTTCGAACTGACGAGATAGGAAAATATAGAGTTTTCTTTGAAATACCGAGACTTACACTTGGTATGACTACATCAGCAAAAGGAAGAATAAGAAATGATTCTATTGAAGCGACTGATCAGAACATTTACCCTTCTATGACTTGGTTAAACCTATCATATGGCGTGATGGCTGGAATAGAGTATAGTTTAACAGAAAACATATCGGGAATACTAGGTATAAACTGGAAGCAAGGTTTTGTTGATGTAACCGAGGATAATGGAGTTGACAGTAAAATAACAACTGGAACATTCGGTCTTCATGCAGGAGTGTTATTTTAATCCAAGGACAAAATAAGTGCTTACTAATACCAATTCTGTTTAGGATTTAAGGCGAAGTAAACCTGCTTTTGCTTTTTGTTGAAGCGAGCTTTTGTATGCTCCTTTTTTTTCAGCTAAAACCTTGTTGTAAAAGTCTTCAGCGTAGGATAAGTTTCCTATTCTTTCATAAGTCAATGCTGTGTAATACAAGGAAGTTAAATAAAAGTCAAAGCTCTTTTTTGTATTATTTATTACCGTGTAAAATCCTTTTAACGCAGCATTGTGATTTCTTTGTTCGAAAAATATTCTTGCTTTTCTATAATGAAATTCTGCTTGTTCCTCAACTGAAATTTGCTCATTAATTTCATTGAGCTCTTGCATTGATCTTTCATAATAACCACCATCGAATAACAATCTGGCTCTTAAAAACCCTCTATTTGGCAAGCTTGGAGACTCTGCAATTTTCAATGCGTATTTATCTTCGTCAGTTATCGCTTCACCTTTATCTTCGCAAAGCTTCAAGTACTTAAAATATTCTTGAGCATCATTATTCACAGCATATTCATACCATGCTAGTTTCATGTATGACTCTTTGATATAGTTTTTTCCTTTAAAGTTATTGACATAGTTAAGAAGATATCGGTTCGATTCTTTCTCTAGCTTGTTTAATCGATAAGCGCCTTGTAAAAAATCTAAATATAAAAATGGAAATTTATCTTCAGCCTCATCAACATTTTCTAAGATTGAAATTGCTATGTCATTGTGCCCTGTTCTATGAGCAATGTTAGCTGTTACAAATTTCATAAGTGGACTGGACTTTACGTCCAAAAGCGTATTTGATGCAGTAATCCAAGCTGCAGACTTATCGTCTACAAGGTGCATTTCAATGAGTGCTTTTATGACATAGACTTCTTTATAAAAGAGATTATCTTGTGAAATGTCACAAGTCATTTCACTTATTTCTTTATACCCTTGATCGATTGTTCCTTCAAAAGATGATACCCAACTCAATGGTCTTTTATAGGTGTCAGGAATTGTTCCTACAAGTGCGTGAATAACACTTAAACTTTTATCATTCAGTGTAAAATCAGGAAAAGCCATCTTATTTTCCTCTAGTAAATTCGTGGCTTTATTGATATTAAAAAGTGCGCTGATATAGTTCTTGAATTTGAGTTCAACAAGAGCCCATTGCAAAAGAACTTCAGCACGAGAAAATCTATAATAGGGAGAGTTTTTATCTCCTTTCGAAAGTTGATCTAGCCTTTTTTGCTTGTTTGATTCTAAGCGGTTGAAAACTTCATTTTCTTCACTTATGAAACAATGGTAAAAATCAATGTAATTCTCCACATGATATACCAATAAGTTCCCAGGTTGCTTTTCTTTTAATTCATCACAATGATCTCTTGCTTCATTGAGCTTAAGTTGTTCAGACAAATCATATGCTTTGCGTATGCCATCATTTATCTCATAATAAAATAGCTGTGCACTTATTTCATGTGATGTGAATAACAGAAATAAAAAAAATACCCTGTAAGAAATCAATCGAACAGGGTAATATATTTTTTTAGTAAAAGCGTTCACTTAGATATTCTAAGAAAGTGATTCTGCTAATTCATTATCTACTAAAACTCTTCCACAATGCTCACAAGCAATAATGTTTTTTCTAGCAGAAATTTCAATTCTTACTTGAGGTGGAATTTTATTAAAACACCCTCCACAAGATTCTCTTTCAATAGTTACAACTCCAAGTTTGTTCTTGTATCTACTTCTTATCCTTTGGTAAGATTTCAATACTCTCTCTTCTACTCCCTTCTTCATCTTGTCACTCTTCTTAACAAGCTTTGCTTCTTCTTTCTCAGTCTTCACAATAATTTTCTCAAGCTCTACTTTCTTGATTTCTAAATCAGCTTTCTTTGCATCAAGTCTTCCTACTGCTTCTTCTTTAGTCTCTACTTTTGCCTCTAGCTTCACGTTGATTTCTCTGATCTTTTTATTCGAAAGTTGAATCTCAAGGTTCTGCATTTCTATTTCTTTCGTCAAAGCCTCGAACTCTCTGTTGTTTTTCACATCATCAAGTTGTTTGTTATATCTTTCAATAAGACTTTCCGAATCCTTTATATTAGCAGTGTGCGAAGAAATGATACTATTCATATCATTGATTGCCTCATCAAGCTTAGCTACTCTTGTTTCAAGACCTGTAATATCGTCTTCTAGGTCACTTACCTCCATAGGTAAAGCTCCTTTAAGATTGCTGATCTTGTCTATTTGAGAGTCTATTAATTGAATCGCAAATAACTGATTCAACTTTTCTTCTACTGTTAATTCTTTTTTTGCCGCCATAAAATTTAATAATATTTTACTGGATTAGTATCTACTTTCGTATAATGGGCTGCAAAGTTACTAAATTTATCTGTAATTATTCCTACCAATAAATCAATCGTAAATTGCTCAGTTTCATAGTGTCCTATATCTAATATGACTATCTTGTTATTCGCATCAAAAAATTGATGGTATTTAAAGTCGGAAGTAATAAAAACATCACACTTTTCTTCCATGGCTGTTTCAAGTAAAAAACTCCCTGAACCGCCACATATAGCTATCTTTGAAACGCTTTCTTTGAGCCATTTAGTATACTTTACACAGTCGGCTTGCATCGTCGTTTTAACCATTTTTAAAAAAGTCTCTTTATGCATAGCCTCATTTAAAAACCCTACCATTCCTGCTCCTATATCAGATTCTTCAGGCATTTTAGGCGCTAAAATCTTCAAATCCTTCAATCCCAATTTTTCTGCAATCTTTCCATTCACTCCATTTTTTTTGACATTATCCAAGTTGGTATGAATACTGTATATGGCTATATCATTTTTGATAGCCTTTATTACTGTGCGCTCTATATAGTTTGCCCCAACGAATCTTTTCAATCCATTAAATACAATAGGGTGATGGGCTACAATTACATTACAACCCTTTTCAATCGCTTCTTCTACAACCTCTTCAGTAGAATCCAAACACACAATCACGCCTCTGATTTCCATTAATGGATCGCCTACAATTAAGCCACTGTTATCATAAGACTCTTGTAGGTGTGAAGGTGCAATGCTTTCTAAATATTCTGTAAGTTCATGTAATCTAGTCACGTTTTATCTTTTTTCATTCGCTGAAGTAATTGGGTAGTACTTAATTGATGTACGAAATCGATTAATACAAGCTTCCCTCCATTTTCCTCTACTACATCAGCACCAATAACTTCTTTATCTATATAATCTCCTCCTTTCACAAGGATGTCAGGAATTATTCTTGAAATCAATTTTTGGGGAGTGTCTTCATGAAAAACAATTACTGCATCTACACATCGCAACGAAGAAAGAACTGAAATTCTTTGGTCAAGATTATTGTATGGCCTTTCTTCTCCTTTTAATCTGGTAACCGATTCGTCACTATTTAGTCCCACGATTAATCGATCTCCTAGAACTGCAGCTTTGTTTAAGTAATCAACATGGCCCGCATGCAAGATATCAAAACAACCATTAGTGAAGACTATAGCAGTATCTTCCGACCGCCATTTTTGGGTTAAACCCAAAAGCTCTTCTACATTTAAACAGATTTCTGCTTGAAGATTATTCTTTTTCATTTGTTTTCCTAAATGAAGGCAACAATGCATAGGAAATAACTCCCAAAATTATATTACCAACTAATTGAATCGGAATAAAGATAATATTTGCTAGAACAAATCCATCTGTAACTCCATACAATTCTAATCCTTTAGCTATAAGATAGTGGTAACTTCCAGCACCACCTGGTGTAGGAATCACCATTCCCAAAGCTCCAAAAACAAATACAACTAATCCTGCAACTGGACTTAAGTGTGCTGTGGGTGGAAAGCTGAAGAAAACAACATAAGTCATAAGATAGTAACACAACCATATTCCAACACTGTAAAGTAGAAATAGAATCTTATTCTTCATTTTGAAAACACTCATCACTCCTGCTGAAAATCCTTCTACAAGCCCATTAATTTTAAGAATAAATTTATTTTGACTGGTTTTTCTTATTCGCATAAACCATATAAAACCAGCTAATGGAACCAATAACAAAGGTAAATACTCAAAAGGAAAAGAACCTTCTTGCATAACAAATCCCACTATGGCATCATATTCAAATAGAACTCCTAGTAAAATCATGATGAATAGACAAATAAAATCCATTGATCGATCAACAACAATGGTGCCTGCCACTTTTTCTATCTCAATATTTTCATTTCTTGAAAGCGCAGCAATTTTCGCAATTTCACCTGCTCTTGGCAATCCTAGATTTACCATGTATCCTATCATAGTAGCAAAGAAACTATTAGCAAAACTCACATTGTAACCAAGTGGTTTAAACAACATTTGCCATCTTGCAGCTCGTATAATATTACTGAGTATATAAAGTAAAACAGATAAGATAACCCAGCTTATTTTAGCTTGCTTAAGGTCATTTAAGATTTTTTCAAGATAATCACAATTTGCTTCAGGACCATTTTCTGTTAAACATTGTTCAAGAAAGGAATTACTCTGGTTCTTATAAACCAAGTAAAGTAATAGCGCACCAAAACTTACAAACAAAACAAGCTGAACAGCCTTGTTCTTAAAGATTTTCAATCAGAAATTAATTTAGTTCGTTGTTCTCATCGGGAAAAACAGCGATAGGTTTATATTTCGTTGCCTCCTCAGGAGTCATCAACCCATAAGAAATGATAATGACGATATCGCCTACTTCCACTTTTCTAGCGGCAGCTCCATTTAAGCAGATTACTCCACTATTTCTTTCGCCTTTTATAACGTAAGTCTCTAATCGTGCTCCATTATTGTTATTAACAATTTGGACTCTTTCCCCTTCATAAAGATTTGCGGCTTCCATGAGGGCTTCATCAATAGTTATACTTCCTACGTAATTGAGGTTAGCTTCTGTAACTTTTACTCGATGAATTTTACTTTTATGTATTTGAAGTAGCATAGCGCAAACTTAAGCAAACGTTTTAAAATGATTACAAAAAGAAAAATATAAATAACGAATGTTTATTTCTTCTTTCATTTTTGGGGTTAACCCCAAAAAAATTGAACCGATTAACATTGGTATAAAGAATATTATGCCTCATCTAGTTCCTGAGGATGCCAAAATCGTAAATTAAAATCTTCAACTTTATGATTTTCAATCCCTATTCCTTCAGCAATTAATTGTTCTTCCATTGCAGTTGGTGTTTCAAATTGCATCCTACCACTTAATTCACCTTTACGATTAACGACTCTGTGAGCTGGAATTGGTTCTTCGGAATTGTGACAATTGTTTAAAGCCCAGCCTACCATTCTAGCTGAACCTAAAGCCAAAAAATCAGCAATAGCTCCATAAGTACTTACTCTCCCTTCGGGAATTAATCGTACAATATCATATACATCTTCCCAGTAAGATTTTTTTTTGAACTTCAATTACTCAGTAATTTTTGCTTCAGCAGCTTGGAATACTTTCTTTTCTCCGTTAATATTGGAATGTAAAAATGCAACTACTTCCATATGTTCAGGATTCCATAATGTTTCGCCTTCATTCGGCTCAGGGATTGTATATGAGAACGTTTTTATTTCTTCTACATTGTCAAAAAGTTCTTTATTTAATGGCTGTCCGCTCCACTCTGTTGCAAAATCACGTAACACATGATTGTGTGTATACTCCTCTATTATCGTTGTAGGATCTTCTTGTGCATCTTCTATTTCGCTTTCCAGTATCATTACAGTAATCTTCACCTCTTCATCTAATGTGAAATCTGAAACAGGTAAAATATTGGCAGTTATATCTACTACGCGAGTATCTTCATTATATTCCAATTCTAAATCAAGGTTAACTCTATGTTCTCCATCAAGTTCTTGTTTTACATAATTACCCCATAATTGTGGATTACTTATGGAAAGTTCATCCGCTAAATACTGAGTTCTATTCATCGAAGCAGCTGGCTTTCCTTGCCATGGTCTCAAATAATTTTCCAATTGCTTAGCTTCTTCAAATCGAAAATCATATTTACTTTCATCTGTAGGCCATGATAAAAAATCACCATGAATAGCAACCACAACTAGATTATCGCCATAAGTGTTTTTTAATTCTTTGATTTTCTCCGTTCCTACTGGACAGTTCGGACAACTAACTCCTGTTAATTCTTCAAGTAATACAACTCTTGGTGAATCTACTTCCCCAATTTCAGGTATCTCTACCAATTCTTCGCAACATGAAGAAAACAAAAGAATAGTTGTAAGAAATAAAAATAATGTTTTCATCTTTTTTCTTTTTCTGGGCTCGAGCCCAAATTAATTAAAATGTAGACGTAACTTCAAACTTCACTCCACTGAAAGCAGGTTCTAAACGGCAAACACCTCCTGAACAAACAACTCCCTCCACTTGCTTAACGTATCTCAACGAATATCTATTTGCACCCTCTGAATATACTCCTCCAAATGTCGGGTAAAATATTTGCTTACCTCTAACTTCTGCAGGTATATTTGGATTATCAACACTTGGTACTAAATTATACATTCCACTTACTTCAAACTGCCAATGAGGTGCAAGACCCAGTTCCGCTAACCCAAAAATCCACGAACCATAATCTTGCTCTGTACTCATGTATTGAGCCTCAACACGTAAACTTTTTTTACGTGTAAACTTATAAAGTAAATCCATAAATGGTGTTACAGTTTGCACATTGGGTGTTACGTTACTTGGTTTACCTTCGTAAATCGCTTGATTATACAATTGCATTTGTACACCACCTGTAACTTTTAATTTTCTGCTAGCTTTGTATTGTAATTGAGAATATATCTCACGATACAAAGTTTCACCACCCAAAGTTTCTATATAACTAAAGTTAGTTAATCCTGTGAATTTTTTAGTAAAATTATAACGTAAATCAACTTGAATTGCTTGTTCTGACACATCTTGTGTTGCCGGGCTGTAACGAGAAGTTAATCTATATGTATTTTGTCTCATCATAGGAGGTAAAAAGTTTACAATACCTCTTGTAAGAATTAATGTTTGGTCGGTACGGAAATTAAAATTCTCCGTTCTTTTAGCTTCTATTGTGATGCCTATCTTTTTTACAGCATAACTTAGGGTTGTATAGAAAACAGTTCCTGATTCTCTTACGTATCTACCTGGCACTTTTGCTCCTGTAAAAGTAGTTACTGTCTCGAATGGATCTAAGAAAACATCTGGAGATTTATAAGCAACTTCAGCATACCAACTTAAATTTCCGTATGAAACTGTATTATATATTGAAGCTAAATAATTGTTGTAAGCTATTCCATTTATTCGCTCGCTTGGTTCAGTATAAGATTGAAGTGCAGAAACGAGTTTTTGAATTGTTTCATCAGAGTTAGTCCTACTAAAAACACCAATTCCTGGAATCAAGTTTATAGGGTTTTCTTCACTTCCTAGTTGCATAAAACCATCCAGACTTCCACCTTTAACAACAGCATCAAAAGTGTCAAATAAAAACTTTTGTTTCCCAGTAAATCCTTTTATGGTCCAATTATCATTAATACGGTATCTTAGTCTAGCACCAAATAAAGCATTATCGAATAAAAGCGGTCTAAGTTCATATGCTCTAAAAATGATTCCACTACCTATTTGATCATAAATATGTCCTACTCTTAGATCTAATTTTCCAAGATCAATTTCCGCAAAATACATCCCTATGCCTTGATCTGTGTACGAACCATTCGGGTCGAACAAGTTCGAGTTATTAAAAAGATCATATCTCATTCCAACTTTTACTTTCTTATAGTTGTAATTAAGATTGAGCCAAGCATCAGCACCGAACTTTTGATTATCGTATTGTGGTATATCAACTGCCCCTATATTTTCGTCTCGAATAAAGAAATTAGCATTGGAGTTAAAAGCACCGAAAAATGATCCTCCATCTTGAGAAACAAGTTTATGAGGAATTGCCATGGAACTTAATAAGATGACAAAAGTAAAAATGAAAGGTAAATATCTATTTAGCATAAAGTAGTAGTTAATTTTATGTTAATCGCCTATATTTTTGATTCTCACCTATACATTTGGTTCGTCGTAATAATGTATGCGATTTCACACGGTACGCAATTATAGCATAATTTGTGAATTGTATGAAAGGCACGGGCAAAATATTACACTATTTATAAGTCTTTTGTCATACAAAATAATTGGTTTTATTGAGAGAATTACGATAATAATTAGGTTATTTGCACCTATAAATTTAAAGCATTAAAAAACAAGAAAATGAAATATACTAGCACAATCCTTTTTGCCGCACTATTTATAATAGCATCTGCTTTTGCAATAGAGAAGTCATTCCCTAAAGTAGAACTTAAAGATCTAAAAGGTAATAAAGTAAAAACAGAATCATTTATAGATAACAAGAAAGTAACTGTGGTTAGCTTTTTCGCTACTTGGTGTAAGCCTTGTCAACTTGAGATGGATAATATCTCTGAAATTTACGAAGACTGGCAAGCTGATTATGATGTTGAAATGATAGCAATTTCTGTTGATAACGCTAGAAGTACTGCTAAACTAAATACCTTAGTTAAATTAAAAGATTGGCCTTTTGAAATCCTTGTAGATGACAGACAACAAATACAGAATATTTTAGGATTTCAAACAATTCCACAGACATTCTTACTTGATGAAAATGGAAACATTGTTTATGAGCACAATGGGTATAAGTCAGGTGATGAAGTGGAACTTGAAGATCACATAGCTGAACTTATGGGCAAGTAAAAGCTTTATAAAAATACATTGGCCTCTTATTCAACAAGAATAAGGGGCTTTTTTATTTCTTATAATCGACTAGTCATGGATTATTTTTTGGCTTAAAGCCCAAAATTTTCATTCTTTTTAAAGCCTTACTTTTTATGGTTCGGCATACTTTTTTGTTTAACCCATATTAATGTTTACATTTAATCTACTTTTAAACTCCGCTTGTGCTTATATGCTCTTTCTAAAAGCGTAGAATAGAGCCCAATATATATGTATAGGTAGAATTTTGAAAACTATTTTTACTTATAAAACCCTTTGCCCCGTTAATTAATGCGAAAGATTTTCAATAAATTCGTAAGTGTTTATCTCGAATTAAGGTATAGACAAATTCAAAACTTTATGGACAATCCCCATGAAGTTCAAGCCAATTTACTTGCCCAGTTAATTACCGCCGGTTCATCCACTGAATATGGAAAAAAATACAGTTTTTCTTCAATAAAAGACCTTAACGATTTTTCAAAAGCTCTACCTTTAACTGATTATGAGGACATGAAGCCTTATATCGAAAGGATGATGATGGGTGAAAAATCAATTTTATGGCCTGGTCAAGTAAAATGGTTCTCTAAATCTTCAGGCACGACAAGTAGTAAATCCAAGTTTATTCCTGTTTCTCATATAAACCTAAAACATGGTCATATTAAAAGCAGCTGGGATGTAGTAACTTTACTATATCATAATAAACCCGACTCTATGGTTTTTGCACAGAAAAATCTAGTTATGGGCGGAACAGTCTCTACTTTTGAAAAGTATCCTGACACCAAGTATGGAGATATTTCAGGTATTATGCTACAAAACATGCCACCCATAGGCCGTCCTTTTTATACTCCCGACTTCCATACAGCTGTTATGCCAAATTGGGATAAAAAAATAGAACGAATGGTGGAAATTTGTACAAAAGAAAAAGTGACAATGTTCGGCGGTGTACCAACTTGGACCATTGTCTTATTTCGGAAAATACTAGAAGCAACTGGCAAAAGCAATATAAAAGAAGTATGGCCGGATGTTCAAACTTATGTTCATGGTGGAGTTTCTTTCGAACCATATAGAGAGCAATTTCAAGCGTTTTTGCCTTTTGAAGAAATGAATTATGTAGAAGTCTATAATGCTTCGGAAGGCTATTTTGCAATTCAAGATAATGCCTCAACTAATGACATGCTTTTACTTCTTGACAATGGAAGTTATTATGAATTCATACCCATGACTTGTTGGGGAACAAAGGACGAAAAAGCTATTCCATTATCTGAAGTGAAAGAAGGAGAGAACTATGCAATAGTAATTTCTACAACAAGTGGACTATGGCGATATCAACCTGGAGATACGATTGTTTTCACTTCTACTTCTCCTTATAAAATTAAAATTACAGGCCGAACAAAACATTACATAAATGTATTCGGGGAAGAACTTATGGTTTCTAATGCTGAAAAAGCACTCGCTATGACATGCAAGGAGCTCCATTCATCTATTGTAGATTTCACTGTTGCACCTGTCTTCATTAAAGGAAAAGATGGTAAAGGAGGACACGAATGGGCAATAGAATTCGACCGATTTCCAGATAATTTAAGCAACTTTGCTGCGTTATTAGATTCCAACCTAAAAAAGGTTAATTCGGACTATGAAGCTAAGCGATACAAAGACATGGCACTTGTTCAATTAAAATTGAATGCTGTTCCAAAAGGAACTTTTCTTGGCTGGTTGGAGTCTAAAGGCAAAGTAGGAGCACAAAACAAAATACCCCGACTTTGTAATACAAGAACTTTCTTAGAGCAAATATTAGAATTACATGTTACTAGATTATCCAGATAAAGATTTAAAAGTACCTGAAGACCGTATGTCTGATGAAGATATGATTCATATTTTAGCAGAAAAGGTTCAAGCTTACCTTGATGTCAACATCAATCTTTTGATGAGTTATCTTTACAGACTAGATGTTCTTGAAAAAGACATAAAAAAAGCACTTGATAACTCTTCGGAAGAAGCTGGACATTATGCTTTAGCAAGACTTATATGGGACAGGCAGAAAAAAAGAATAGAAACTAAAAAACTTATAAAAGTAAATCCTGAAATAGATGATGATCTTTCTTGGTAAATTTGTCACATGATAAAAACGAATGGTGTAATAATACGGTCTATAAAATACGGTGAAACTTCGCTTATAATAGACATATTTACCAAAGACTTTGGTTTAAGGTCTTATATCGTAAACGGCATCCGAAAATCTACTTCCAAAAAATCTGCAGCAATTCTTCAAGTTACTAATTTTGTTGACATCATTGCTTATGACAATAAAGCTGCAGACAAATTAAATCGACTTAAGGAATTCAAACTAAATAAATACCATGATGGAATCTATTCCAATCCCATAAAATCAATGATTTCACAGTTTATGATTGAAGTGCTGCGTAAATGCGTAAAGGATTACAATGAAAATGTAGAACTGTATGAATTTATGGAAAATTGGTTTACTTATCTAAATGAAACAAAAGAATCATTGCGAAATGCGCTTTTGGTTTTTATGGTACAACTGGCAGGACTAATGGGTATAGGTTTTTCGAATGATAATATGAATGATTTAGAATTTTTCGATTTACAAGAAGGAGAATTTACAATGCGTCTTCCAGAACATAAGTATTATCTTTCAGGTACGCCGAGTGCATATTTAAAATTAATTATCAACGCTGAAAGGGAAGATATGCATGAGTTTAATATTCAATCTTCAATAAGATCAACGCTTTTGAACGAATTAGTAGTATTTTTCCGTTTACACATTGAATCCTTTGGGGAATTGAAAAGCTTGCCAATACTAAGAAGTATTATGACCTCCTGAATCCTTAACAAGTAGTATCCCTAAATATTATAAATTAAGTGTACTTTTACGCTCAAAATTTTACACTATTATACCTATCAAATATAATATATCAGTCGTTATTTTTATTTTGATTTTCCCAATCATTGCATCAAGTCAATTCTATGTGGAAAAACTAGATGAAAAAATTAACAGTGAAGAGTTCGATGAACTCGGTCCAGTACTGAACGGAAATTTGATATATTTCACTAAAGTTGCCTCTCCTGATTTCGTTCAAGAAATTAAAACATCAGGAAGTTTCACTAGCTCACTAAAGTCAATTTTTACACAAATTGCAGGTGAAAAAATTGATAATATTGCAACTTCACAGTTCAATCAAGATATATGGGTAGCTGAACTTGACGAAAACGGAATGACGTCATGGGTAAATCACCCAAAATCACCACTAAACAATGCATTTCCTAACAGTGCTTGCTCTTATTATGACAACGAAAATGCACTTATCGTAATCAATCAATTTTTTGATGATGGAAGTATAGCTGAAGGTTTTTCAAAAGTCCAAATCAAAAATGGAAACTATCAAAATCCTGAGCCTTTAGGGATTTTTGAATATGAAGACTTTGGTACTGATGTAAATATGAGCATGAGTGGTGACGGTCAACATTTATTTATAAGCATGAAAGGTGCTGGTTCAAAAGGAAAAAACGACTTATATGTATGTGTGAAAATAGGAGACAATTTGTGGTCAAGACCCCGTTTGCTAAATGGTGCTATTAATACTCCTTACAATGAAACTTCACCATTTATTACACCTGATAAAAAGACTCTAATCTTTTCTAGTGACCGTCCAGGCGGAGAAGGTAAACAAGATTTGTACATATGCCAAAGACTCGATTATAGCTATAGAAACTGGAGTGAACCAGCAGCTCTTGAAGCTCCTATCAACTCTGAACACGACGAATATCTTGCCGCTCTTACTACAGATAAAAAGTTTTTATACTTCAGTTCCAACAGAGACGGAAGCTCTGATATCTTTCGAGTGGATATGGATAGACCTGAATTTTTGCCTGAAGAACTTACCCTATATCTTAAAATAATAAATGCTGAAACGGGCAAAATCACTCGTGGTGAAATCCAATGGAAATCAAAATATGATAAGGAATTTGCAGGGTTTTTTAGAACCTATACAGGTGAATTCGAATTAGTCCTAAAAAAGAACGAACCTTTTGTATTCCAAGTTGACAAAAGAGGTTTTGCTAGTGAAAAAGTAGAAATTAGTCCCTGGGATCTCATTGTAAATAATATCACTCGTAAAGAAATAGAAATTTACATCCACCCCGGGGAAAAAATTAAAGAGAAAAAAGAATATGGTTTTCCTTTTGGTGATCAACGTACATTTACACTTGATGAAATATTTTTTGGAAAAGGATCAGATGCTGTACTTAGCCAATCAATGAAAGAACTAAACAGACTTGCCAAAGTACTCTCTGACAACCCCAATATAGAAATACTTGTAGAGGGACACACAGACAATGTGGGAGATAAGAACGCGCTTAAAGAGCTTTCCTTGAAAAGAGCACAAGCTATAAAATCTAATTTAGTTACAAGAGGAATAGATGAAAGTCGAATTGATGTTATAGGATATGGATCAGAAAAATCCCTTAATGGTAATGAGACAGAAAAAGAGAGAGAGAAAAATAGAAGAGTAGAAATTCGAATTACCAAAGAATGAGTAATAGCATCAAAAAAAATTGGTCGACTGAAGTGTTAAAAGCTTTTGCTAATGGTTTCTCTATCATTTTTCATCCAGTCTTTCTTATAACATATTTTTTACTAATAATACTTATGGTAAATCCATATCTTTTCGGTGCCTCCAATCCGAAAGATAAAGGCTTAATCATTATCTATGTTGTAGCCATTTCAATCATTTTTCCTTTGATTCCTATAGTCATGATGTATGGACTCAACATGTCGAAGAGTTTGGTTTTAAAATCTCGAGGAGAACGAATAATTCCATTAATTTTAACAGGAATCTTTTATTTATGGTTATACATCAACATGTTGAATAACCTTGCAATTCCACTTGCATTTACTATTTTTTTACTTGGCAGTGTTATCACCTTATTTACTTGTTTCTTTATCAATCTATTTAGTAAAATTAGTCTACATGCAGCAGGTATAGCGGGTCTATTTACAGGAGTGTGTTGGTTTAGATTTTACTTTAGTTATGATAGCTTCTTTTTAAAATTATCTGAAAATAATATATACATCATTGAAACCAACATTATAATTTTAGTTTTACTCCTTATTATGGGAATTATTGGTACAAGTAGATTAATCTTAAAAGCTCACAAACCTATTGATATTTATGGTGGTTATTTAGTAGGGTTTGCCGCTCAAATTATTGCTTTGAAAATACTTATAAATTAAAAAATCACAAATGACAAAAGAAATTATTGATAACATAGAAGCAGCATGGAATGATAGATCTTTATTAAAAGATGAAAATACACTGGAAAGCATAAGACAAACTATTGATCTTCTTGACAAAGGAAAATTAAGAGTAGCTGAACCAGTAGATGGACAATGGCAAGTTAATCAATGGGTTAAAAAAGCTGTAATCCTTTATTTTCCTATTTGCAAAATGGAGACAATAGAGGTTGGTCCTTTTGAATTTCATGATAAAATTCCTTTGAAAAAAGATTTTGCTAGCCAAGGCGTAAGAGTTGTTCCTCATGCTATTGCTAGATATGGATCTTTCCTTGAAGAAAATACAATTATGATGCCTTCTTATGTAAATATAGGTGCTTATGTAGGAAGTGGCACTATGGTTGATACATGGGCTACTGTAGGGTCTTGCGCCCAAATCGGTCGTAATGTTCACCTCAGTGGTGGTGTAGGAATAGGTGGGGTTTTGGAGCCATTACAAGCAACACCAACTATCATAGAAGATGATTGCTTTATAGGGTCAAGATGTATTGTTGTTGAAGGCGTAATCGTAGAAAAAGAAGCCGTTTTAGGAGCAAATGTTGTTCTTACGAAATCTACACACATTATTGATGTTAGTGGTCCTGAACCAGTTGAATATAGAGGAGTTGTTCCTGCAAGGTCCGTGGTAATACCAGGTTCGTATACAAAAAAATTTCCCGCAGGTGAATATCAAGTTTCTTGTGCCCTTATAATTGGAAAAAGAAAAGAATCAACTGACAAAAAAGTAAGCTTAAACAATGCATTAAGAGATTATAACGTTTCTATATAATGCACATTTATTAGATAAATATTTTTAATTTCGCTTTTGATGAATATCAAGTCGATTATACTATTCTTACTCTTACTTATACCTTTTTTGGGTTCAACCCAAAAAAACACGTATGAGAAAGGCCTTCTTTTTTATGAAAAAGGTCAATACAATAGAGCTTTAGAATATTTTTATGCTGACAAATTCGCAAGCGAAAACAAAGACTTATTGATTCGTCGTATTATTAGTAATTACGAGACAGGCAAACTAGATAATGCCAAGAAAGATGTTGCTAAGCTCTTGGCTTTCGAGAACTATTCTCCCAAAATTTTTCTTTACATCGCTAAAATCTATCATGCAGAAGGGAATTACAACAAAGCTGTAGAGAACTATAAATCCTATCTTCGCCTGAATGCCAAGGCTAAAGATAAGAAAGAGGTTATTCACCTTATTAAACAATGTGGTCAAGCTAGAAAGTTAAAGTACATTGAAGCAGAAGCTTTTGTTGATAATTATGGAAATACCATAAATACAGAATTCGATGAATTTCGTATGATTCAATCTCCGAATTATGATACTAAATATTACTTTAGCTCTGCTAGAACTGGATCCAATGGAGGTAAAAGAAATGAAAAAGGTAAAAGAGATGATACATTCGGTTTTTATAACTCTGATATGTATACAGTAGAAATGTACGATGGTGAATGGTTGCCAATTCGTGCACTAAATCCCTTTATAAATACAAGTAGAGATGAATTGGCTTTAGATTTTTCTTCTGATGGAAGTATTCTTTTTTATATGAAAGGAGAATCTTATGAATCAGGAACAATTTACACGGATACTTTTTCAGTAGATAAGAAAGAAGTATTAGAACCCGCACCGCTAAAAACTCCTATCGATGCAAGCATAGGTGATACTTGGTTAAATTTATTCAATGACAAAACTATACTATTCTCTAGTAAAAGACCAGGAGGATATGGTGGTTATGACCTTTACGTAACTTACAACGAAAATGGCGAATGGTCTAAACCAAAAAACCTAGGGCCTACAATAAATTCTAAGTATGACGAAATCTCACCTTGTATAAGTATAGATGGAAATGTGCTTTACTTTAGCTCGAATAGAGTTGAATCGTTTGGTGGATACGATATTTTCAAAACAAACTTCAATGTTAAAGCTGGAATTTGGGAAGAAGCTAAAAATGTAGGTAATCCTATAAACTCAGCTGGAAATGATATCGGATTTTACCTTAGTAAAGATGGAAATAATGCTTTTTTATCTAGCGATAGAAAAGAAGGATTTGGTGGTTATGATCTCTATATTGCATACTTCAATAATCAAGTGAATGGTCAATTAAATAGCTCTTCGAAACTTGCTTTTATTGAGAATGATGAATTCGTCCCCTATGTAACTTCCACCCCAATTGATCAGAAAAACACAGGTTCTAAAGCAGCTTCTCCAGAGAAAAAAAAACTAAAAAAAGACGTCAATGATCAAAACGTAGCTGTTTCCCAAAAAACAAGTGTTAAAAAAGAGGCTAAAGTTATTGATACTCCCAAAAATAAAGAAAACACTAAGGCTAAGAAAGTTAAAAAAGATAAGCCTTTAGTACAAAAAACACCACCTGAAAAAGAAGTAAAAGTTATTGATATTCCTGAAAAGAATGAACCTACTGAAACTAAAAAAGTTAAAAAAGAAACACTTGTAATAGATGTACCTGTCCAACAAGAAACAACCCCTGAAAAAGAAATAAAATTTGTTGAACCTACAAAAAACAAGAAAGCCAAAAAAAAGAAAGCAAGTACAAAGTCCAAAAAAACTAAAAAACAAAAGAGAGCCACAGTTAAAGAAACCATTCCTAATAAAAAAATAACTGAATATATCCTTAATCCAGTTTTTTATGATAACAACAAAGAAATAATAAATCCTGAATCACGAAAAGAATTAGATATTGTTGTGCGAATAATGAAACAGTATCCTCAAATTAAACTTCATCTGAAGGCGCACACAATAGAGGATGGAATGGAAGCTGTTGATTTATATTTCACAATAAAAAGAGCTGAACAAATTGGTAAATTTTTAGCTGAAAATGGTATAGATAAATCTCGCATCTATCTCAAAGGATATGGTTCTAACTATCCTATAGCGAAAGTTGAATCAGGAGGAAAACCGAATAAAATTGCAGAAAAAGTAAATTCTAGAATCGAATTTGAGTTTAAGAATATTGACAATCTCCCCATTAAAATAGACGTAATTCAACCATATTTAGTAGAATATCTCCGTGATTCAAGAGGTGAAATTTTTAACACCGTAGAAGACGGTCTATCTTATAGAGTACAAGTTGCTAACGTTGGACAGATGTATCAAAATCAGATACTTTTATTGTATAATGATGGGATGATTGAACGCGGCTTAGAAGAAACTAATTATCGATATACTTTAGGACTTTATGAGTCCTATATAGATGCACAAGATCTTGTAAAAGATTTAAAAAATTATGATGTAACTGGAGCGTTTATTGTTCCGTATATAGATGGTGTTCGAATAGACAAAAAAGACTATAAGTTTTATACTAAAAAGTATGAAGACTTTTTAAATTATACCCAAAATCAAAAATGAACAACAACCAACCAATGGGAAAAATTAAGTTTTTTAAAGAAAGCTTAAAAAATCTTAAAACAGTAGGTACGATTACAAGAAGTTCGAAATATCTCTGCAAAGGAATGATAAAACCAGTAGATTTTACTGAGGCAAAAGTTATCGTTGAATTAGGTGCAGGTGACGGTGTTGTAACTTCTCATATTTTAAGTGCCATGAACCCTGATGCGAAATTATTAGCATTCGAATTGAATAGTAAATTCTGTGAACAAATGCGTCAAGAAATTAAAGATGATCGTCTTATTATTATTGAAGATGACGCTAATAAACTTGAACATTATCTAGAAATAAATGGCCTTGAAAAAGCTGACGCAATAATCTCAGCACTTCCTTTTACTATTATTCCTGAAGATATTACTTACAGTATAATTAATGCTTGTAAAGATAATATGAAGAAAGGTGGGACTTACGTCCAAATCCATTATTCATTGATTCCTAAAAAGTATTATAAAAATGTTTTTGGAAATATAGATATAAGCTTTATTCCTATAAATGTGCCACCAGCTTGGGTCATGGTATCTAAAAAGATTTGAGAGTAAGTCAAGACATTTATTGAATATTACTATTCCTTGCAACTCGCTTCCCTATCCCACATATCAACTCATAAGGTATAAGCTCGCCAACTTTACATAAAGCAAATAATTGCTTCTTATTCTCGAATATTACCACCTCATCTCCTTCCTTAACATCAGTTTCAGTAATATCAATTATTGAAGTATCCATTGCTATTTTTCCAACCGTCTTACAAGCTAAACCATTTAAATAATATGAACTTTCACCATTCCCATGTTTCCTGCTTATACCGTCTGCATATCCTATACTTACAGTTGCAGTTTTCATGTCTCTCTTCGCTACATAGCCCTGATTATAACCCACACTCTCTCCTTTCTTAACCTCCTTTACCTGTGCTACAAAACTGATTAATCGATGGGAACACTCCAAGGAAACATCATCAATAAATCCATGCATTCCTATACCTATACGTATCATATCATAATGCATCTCCGGAAAATTGATAGCTCCATACGAATTACATATATGCTTAATAGGCCTATATGCCAACCCTTCAGCTAATCGATTATAACACGAACTAAAATAAGCATCTTGTGCTCTACTTACATCTACCTTTTCTTTTTCATCCGACGAACTTAAATGCGAAAAAATAGATTCTACTTTTATCGATTGACTGCTCTTAATGAAATCAATAACTTCTTCAAGTTGTTCCTCCTTGAATCCTAGTCGATTCATTCCTGAATCTATATTAATATGAATTTTTATCTCCTTCGTAAAATCTATTTTCCTTAATTGGTTCATTGAGAATATCTCAGGTTCCAAATCGTATTCCGCCGCTAAAGAAAATAATAAAGGATCAGGATTCATAACCATTATTGGTTTCGTAATACCTTCATTTCTCAATTCTATTCCCTCTTCTACATATGCAACAGCTAAATAATCGACACCAAAATTCTCTAGAAATTTACTGATTCGAACTGAGTCACTTCCATATGCCCCAGCTTTGACAACTGCCATAACTTTATGTTCCCCTTTCCCTAATGATTGAAAGTGCTTTATATTATGAGCTATACTTGATAACTGTGTCTGAAGAATTGTACGATGTGGGTTTTCTTGTAAAAAACTAGCAACTGTTTCCAATTTATATCTTCTCGCTCCTTTAATTAATATAAGCTCAGACTGTGGTTTATTTTTTATTAAATGATTTAATAATTCTGCGGTATTGGGGAAAAATAAATCATAAGGTAACTCTACATCTTTATTTCCTACAAAATAGAAGTTTTCTATGGGATAAGACTTTATTAAAATCTTCAGCTTTTCTAGAAACCCTTGCATATTCTTTTGATCATTGAATTCACTCATTATAAGTGTAAGATCTCTTTTATTCTTTTGCATTAATGCAAACTCTAAAGCATTCTGAAGAGAGGTAAGATCAGCATTATAGCTATCATTTATTAATAAGCAATCTAGAGGAGCTTTCATTAATTCAAGTCTCATAGAAACTGGACGAATCTTGAATAGTTGTTCTTGAATTTTTTCGAGGCTGATTGATAATTCAAGTGCAAGAATAATCCCGTGAATGATGTTTGATATAGATGCGTGGTCTCGTAAGGGAAAAATAAAATTCCCCGAATTTTTCCCTTTTATTTGTATTGTTAACTGTTCGCCTTCTTCTAAATTGATAGAATAATTCGCATCATCAGATTTAAATGACCAAGAAATTAATTCTACTTCTTCCAATGAAGAAAAAGTTCCATCATTCACTTGATCCGTTCTTTCATATATTACTTTCTTGCCTCCACGAAATAACTGAATTTTTTCAGCAACTTTTTCTTCGAACGATTCGAAACCTTCTGAGTGAGCATCCCCCATAGTTGTTAAAACACCTATATCTGGTTTCACCATCTTTTGCAACGAATTCATTTCACCTTTACGAGATATTCCCGCCTCTATTATTGCAAATTCTCTATCTTCTTCAATCCCTAAAACAGCAATAGGGACTCCTAGTTGTGAGTTATATGAAGCTGGAGATTTACCACACGCATATGAATTACTTAATAATTCATACATCCATTCTTTAGTTACCGTTTTTCCATTGCTACCTGTAATTCCTATGAACGTTCCACTATGTTTTTCCCTATAACGTTTTGCAATCTGTTGAAAACTCTCAAGAACTTTTTGGCAAACAAAATAAACTTCATCAGGATGAGAATCCTTTGGCTTTTCGCTTACCATAAATAATCTAACACCCTTTTCTCTTGCTTGCTCTATATGTTTCAAGTCTCCACCTAATCCTAGAAATAAAGTCTCTTCCCCCACATTCTGCATTCTCGAATCATACATAATATGATCAATACAAATATCACTTATCTTTTCTGCAGACAGTTGGGTGCTAACTTTTACCCCTTTATTTACAATGATATATTCAAGCTTTAATCGCATAATTACAAATGTACATTCATTTTAATCACCAATCCGATAAAACCTTTACATTTGTCCACTTGTTAATTAATTACAATAATTTTTACCACAATGAAAGCATGGATAAAAGCTTTCCGACTAAGAACCTTACCGCTTGCACTAGCCTGTATTTCTATGGGAAGTATCCTAGCTTTTACGGATGGTAAAATCAATTGGACAGTAGCTATACTAAGTCTTTTAACCACACTTTTACTTCAAATTTTGTCTAACCTTGCGAACGACTATGGTGATGCAAAAAGTGGTGTTGATAGCGAAGTGAGAAAAGGACCAACAAGAAGTGTTCAAACAGGTCTTCTGGCTTCATTTCCTGCAGAGTAGACACCCCAGAAACCAGACAATCAAACTTCCATTTATCATTATTAAGTTGCTTTAGTCTTTGATTAAAACTCAGATCTTAGGCTTGAAAG
>CAZMKA010000001.1:50201-67940 GCA_964566605.1 uncultured Saprospiraceae bacterium
TGTGATTTTTAGTGTATTGAGTTTTATATCGGGATGTTTACTGCTATTTTCAGGTCTTCAAATCAATAGTACATTCTTTATATTCCTCTGCATTGGTTTACTTGCGATAGCTGCGGCTATAAAGTACACGATGGGTAAGAATCCTTATGGTTATTCAGGTTTTGGGGATATTTCGGTGTTCTTGTTTTTTGGTGTAATCGGAGTAATGGGGACGTATTACCTACACACTGGAACAATCAATTATATTGCGATTTTACCAGCATTATCTTGTAGTTTCTTTGCGGTTGCAGTTCTTAATGTTAATAATATACGAGATATAGAGTCTGATAAAATAACTGGTAAAAATTCGATTCCAGTTCGAATTGGTCGAAAAAAAGCGGTGAATTATCACCTTACTTTATTAATTGCAGGTTTACTTTCAACTATAATCTACGTGTTTATAGATTATAAAGGTCCATTACAATTTTTATTCCTTTTGGTGATTCCTCTTCTGTACAAAAACGGCTTAGCTGTTAAAACACTTGATGATGCACAAAAACTCGATCCATACCTAAAACAAATGGCACTTACAACGCTGCTTTTCGTAATTTGCTTCGGTATTGGCAATATGTTTTACTAAGCAACTCCTTTGGGCCTAAGCCCAATTCAAAAAAAGTATATCTTTACCCTATGAATAATCATCTGTATACAAATTTACAGGAAAGTAAAAAACGAGGAGAAAAGAAATTCGCCGTGCTTATCGATCCCGATAAATTACGTTTAAATAGCATAGATGACATAGTTAGTAAGGCTGTGGAAGCTAAAGTTGATTTCTTTTATATAGGAGGAAGCTTGATAGTAAACAACATGCTTGATGAAGTTATTGCAGGAATAAAAGCTAAATCGAATATACCGACGATCTTATTTCCGGGAAATTCGTATCAACTATCATATAAAGCTGATGGTATTCTATTCCTGTCGCTTATCTCAGGACGAAATGCGGAGTTATTAATAGGTAATCATGTAATTTCTGCTCCTTATTTAAAAGTGAGTGGTATGGAAGTAATAAGTACGGGTTATATGTTAATAGATGGTGGTATATCTACAACTGTTCAATACATTTCGAATACCACACCAATCCCAAGAAATAAATATGATATCGCTTTGTCAACTGCTTTAGCAGGTGAAATGCTAGGTATGAAGCAGATTTTTTTAGATGCAGGAAGTGGAGCAAAACACTCTGTTTCCGCTGAAATGATTTCAGCCGTTTCTTCTGCAGTAGAAATTCCCGTAATTGTTGGTGGAGGTATTCGTACAGGTTTACAAGCTAAAGCCGCAATCGATGCGGGAGCTGATGTTATTGTAGTAGGAAATGCAATTGAAACTAATCCAGAATTAATTTTTGAAATATCAGAAGCAATAGGAAAATAATGGAATATTCTAACTTACTAATTAACTTACTATACCAAATGGCTTATGCTGATGGTGAGTTTACTGAAAACGAAAAACAATTTATAAGTCAAGTTATAGAAGATAATGTGTCGGATGTGGATACATTGCTGGAAAATAAACTAGATATACCAGCAGAAGAAAAAGATCGGATGACGATTTTATATTATCTTTTATTTTTACTAAAAATAGATGGTGTTGTTGCACCTTCTGAAAGAAAAATAGCGCAAAAGTTCGGCGTTGCACTTGGTTTCAGAAGCGAAATGATTATTTCCATGCTTGATGTTATGGAAGATCACCTCGAGAACAAGTTACCTGATGAAGAGTTAATTACTATCATTCGTCAATATTTAAATTAGATTAATTATTTTTGCGAAAAATTGAAATCCTTTTCATTGAAAATGGGTTTATGTATAAAATTATAAATCAACATGAGCGTAGTTGAAATTAAAGTGCCACCAATAGGCGAATCTATTACAGAAGTTACCCTTTCTTCTTGGTTAATAAAAAATGGCGATTATGTAGAGCTAGACCAAGCGATATGTGAGTTTGAAAGCGACAAAGCAACATTGGAACTACCTGCAGAAGTTGCGGGAAAACTGATATATGTAGCTGCTGAAGATGATGATCTTGAAATAGGTGCCGTGGTAGCTAAGATAGATACATCGGTTAGTGCAGGGACTTCTGCTCCTAAGAAGGAGGAAAAGAAAGAGGCTTCCGCCCAAAAGAAAAGCGATGCTGCTCCTGTTGAGGATAGTCATGCTAAGGGACATCCTTCTCCTGCTGCCGCTAAAACGATGGCAGAGAAAGGCTTAAAAGCTGAAGATGTAGTTGGTACTGGAAAAGGTGGTAGAATTACACACCAAGACGCTCAAAAAGCTGAAGCTAAATCTAATACTGCATCTCCTTCAAAAGCAAAAGAAGAAGAAATATCAGCTCCTACTTTAAGCTCTGGTTCAACAGCATTCAGTCGAGAAGTTCGTAGAGAGAAAATGAGTCGTATGAGAAGAACCATCGCGACAAGACTTGTTTCTGCTAAAAACAACACGGCTATGCTTACTACTTTCAATGAGGTTGACCTCTCGGAAGTAATGAAAATGAGAAAAAAATACCAAGAGAAATTTGTTGCTAAATATGGAATCAAATTAGGTTTCATGTCAATTTTCGCAAAAGCATGTGCAAAGGCTCTTCAAGAATTACCAGCAGTAAATGCCCAACTCGATGGAAATGAAATCATATACCATGATTTCGTTGATATCTCTATTGCAATTTCTACACCTACTGGACTAGTTGTTCCTCCAGTAAAGAATGTAGAATCAATGAACTATGCAGATATAGAAAAGCAAATTTCTTTCTTAGCTAAAAAAGCTAGAGCAGGAAAATTAACGCTTGAAGAAATGCAAGGTGGTACATTTACTATTACTAATGGAGGTATTTTCGGATCAATGTTAAGTACACCAATTATCAATGAACCACAGAGTGCGATATTGGGAATGCATAATATAATCCAAAGGCCAGTTGCTGTTAATGGGCAAGTGGAAATACGTCCTATGATGTATATCGCATTGTCTTATGACCATAGAGTTATTGATGGTAGCACAAGTGTAACTTTCCTTGTAAAAATTAAAGAATACCTCGAAGATCCAGTTAGCTTATTTTTAGATATCTAACGATAATATATGACCTTACAAGAGCTTTTTGATGTATTAAGTGATAATCCATCATTAACATTATTTTATTTTATAGCCTTGCCACTTACTGCATTTCTATGTGGTTTATTTGCAAAGGACAGAGGTCATGAAAGTCCCTGGAAATTCGTTTACTGTGCTCTTTTATACATGGCTGCATTGCCTGGAATATTTGCTGTTTTTCTCAATGTTTACTTGTTTCTTTTTGAAAGACAAAGTGTAATGAATATGAATCTCTTCACCCAGGTATTTCCTGTAATTACCATGTTTATCACATTCTTTATTATTCGTAAAAATGTAGACCTCTCTCTTGTCCCTGGATTTGATAGACTTTCAGGGCTTGTGCTTATGGTCGCCGTACTTATAGGACTTATGTGGGTTCTTGATAGTACAAAGATTCTTGCGATAACTTTTATACCATTTCAATATGCATTATTAATAATCGTAGGGGCACTTGTTGTACTGAGATTTGGATGGAGCAAAATGGCTAAAAATTCTTAATTCTAAAAACATATACTTTATTTTCCACCAATACGTTTTTTATACAATGTTTAAAAAGATAGTACTTGTTGTGTTTTCATTTTACCTTTTTATAGGCTTGAGTCAAGCTCAAAAGGGTTATGAACTTGGACCATGGGTGGGTGTTTCAAATTATTTCGGTGAACTGAATGCTAATTATAGGCTAACGGATTTTGGTCCAGCAGGAGGAATTGCCGGTAGATACAACTTTGGAAATAGAACAGCAACAAAAGCTTCATTGTCATATGGATATGTTTATGGGAAAGATGCTGATAATAGTAATGTTTTTCAAAGAAGAAGGAATCTAGATTTCAAGTCACATCTTGCAGATTTCTCCTTTGTTGGTGAATTCAACTTTTTACCTTACACTCATGGAGATCAACTCGAATATTTTACTCCATATGTTTCCCTAGGTGCGAATATATTTTACTATGCTCCATTTACTGAGCTTGATGGAGAAAACCATTTTCTTAGACCTCTTGGTACAGAAGGCCAAGCAGTTGGCGATGAATATTTTTTTGTCAATGGTGGTATCGTTTACGGAGGTGGATTTAAATGGGATATAAACTATAAGTGGTCGATTAATATAGAATTAACCATGAGACACCTATTTACAGATTACTTAGACGATGTTAGTAAAACATACCCTGGAGAAGCACAATTAGTTGGGAATAGAGGTCCATTAGCCGCTGAATTAAGCGATCGTTCTATTGCTCCACAAATTGGTGAGGCGGGCAGACAAAGAGGTGATGACTCAAGAAGAGACAGTTATTCCTTCTTCGGTATCAGTATCATGAGATACTTCGGAAGTGTAGAGTGCCCTAAAATCTCAAAGTAACTTCTTCTTCCTTCCCATTCTACTACCACAAAGAGAGCAAACTTTATTGCAGTAAATTCGAATCACATTCATTCTGCATAATATTTATTACTTGTATATTTGAAAATACTTCCAGGTAATTCACCATTAAAAAACATGTAAGTGCAGGCATTTATCAAATCATTTAATAAAGTCCAAGCTGATAAAATATATTTTTTCTTACTGCTCGCTTTATTTGCTGGTTTGTTATTGTTTCATATTGAATCATATCCAGTTCGAAAATTTGACGAAGCTAGAAATGCAGTTAATGCACTAGAGATGTACAATACGGGCTTTAGTTTTATAACAACCTGTCATTATTCACCTGATCATTGGAATACGAAGCCTCCTCTATTAATCTGGTTTCAATATCTTTTTTTTCAGCTATTTGGAATTC
The DNA here is from genome assembly GCA_964566605.1 of uncultured Saprospiraceae bacterium. Lineage (GTDB taxonomy): Bacteria > Bacteroidota > Bacteroidia > Chitinophagales > Saprospiraceae > JAHDFB01. Next base: position 55,090 of record CAZMKA010000001.1, read on the forward strand.
GAGAATTATCAGTCCGTATCATTTCTGTTTTATCAGGCTTTGCACTTATACCTCTTCTCATATTTACCAGGAAAAAACTTAATACTTCTCTTAATCTTGTTACTGTAGCTTTAGCAATATTTATTTCAATACCAATGGTATTAAAAAGCCACGGTTTTAAAACTGGTGATTATGATGCATTGCTGACATTATTAATGGCTGGCTATAGCATATTTTATTATCTATTTTTAAAAACTAAATCCCATAAGTATTCCTTCTTATTTTTTATTTCTTTATTCTTAGCCATAATGACTAAAGGAATAGCTGCACTTTTATTTCTTCCAGGTTTATTTATATACACACTTATTTACAAAAAAATCGGGCAAGTACTAAAAGACAAAAAGATAATTATAGGAAGTCTTATTATACTGTGTTTAACGATAGCATATTATTATATAAGAAACATTTACGATGATGGATATATCAACATGGTTTTTCAAAATGAATTAGGAGGAAGATTCCTAGAAGTAAATGAAAATCATAGTAAAAAATGGCACTATTACTTATGGATTTTAATATCTGAAAACTTTGGTTTGTATAAAATTCTTATACAACTTATTCCATTCTATCTATTCAAAAATAGAAATAATAAATTATTTAATTTTCTGTTCATTATCGTAGCATCCCATATTTTTATTTTGTCCCTTTCACAAACTAAGCTCTATTGGTATATTCTACCAAGCATCCCTCTTTTAACCTTAATGTTTGGAATTATTCTTGAGGAGATGTCAATTAAGCCTTTTTCTAAAAGCTTAGTTTTTATACTATTAATTATTCCTATTTATTCTCAAATCCAACGAGTTGCTAATAACTACAATTTTCAAGATAATCCACAGCATTATTATAACATCAATTTTATAAATGAAAACACTGATGAATTAATAAAGTACAATAGAATATTTATTATTGAACCTGATTATATTGAACACACAAGGTTTTACTCAGAAAAAATTAACATAAAAAATAAGAAGATTTTTAGGTATAAAAAATTAGAGCATCTCGAAGTTAATCAATTAGCTATTATGTCAGAAATTAATATTAAAAATGAACTTGAGAATGCTTTCGAATACGAAATTATAAAAGCAAAAGACCATACTTTTTTTGTTCGTATAATATCCGAAACAAAAGATGAGAAAGAATAATTACTCTTTCTCATCTTTGAATACAGATTGTACTTTATAATTGCATTTTCGACGAAGTATATCGAAGGATAAAACTTAATTTTTCCACCAATATTGGGTTCAATCTGTATTATCCCATTTGTAACTATTGATCCGTATGCAAAGATTTGGCAAGTATGACCAAATCAAGCATTTCTTCTTTATAGCTATCTGGGCGTTCAATTAAATAATTTTTTATTTTATTAATTAATGAATCATAATTTGCTTCTCCTTTAAAAGAAGACTCTCTTAAAAGTAATCCGAATTCTGCTACATAAGCTGCCCATTCAGTCGAACTGTCAATTTTCATGTCTTTTGACTTTCGATTATATATTACCTCTTCACTTTTAATAGAAGTTTTCCCAGTCGGTTCTTTATATCTATACTTAATAGTACCTAATTCATTAACCCATTTAATATTCTTCTCTTTAATAGTATTCTTTTGATATTTTAATGGATCAATAGAAACATTATAACTGCTCTTTACTCCTTTAGGTATGATTTCATATAACACAGTTACCGTATGACCTGCTCCCATTTCTCCAGCATCCTTCTTGTCATTATTAAAATCTTCAGGAGCTAGAACTCTATTTTCATAACCGATCATTCTATAACCATCAATTGCTTCAGGATTAAATTCGATTTGAATCTTTACATCTTTTGCAATCGTATATAATGTTCCTGAAAATTCATCCATGAGCACTTTCTTAGCTTCACGCATATTATCAATATAATTATGATTTCCATTTCCTGCTGAAGCAATTTTTTGCATTTTACCCTCCATATAATTCCCTACTCCAAAACCTAATATTGATAAAAATATATCATCATCTCTTTTCTTTTCAATAAGTTTTATCAACTCATCATCGCCTCTTGTACCTACATTAAAGTCTCCGTCAGTTGCTAATATTACACGATTATTCCCACCTTTAATAAAATGATCTTTTGCTAATTTATATGCTAGTTGGATTCCTGCGCCTCCTGCAGTTGAGCCTCCCGCATTTAATTTGTTCAATGCTTTTAGAATTTCCTTTTTATCGTTAGTCGGTTCTAGAACAACACCAGCAGCTCCTGCATAAACAACAATCGATACTTTATCTCTTTCTTCAAGTTGATCTACCAAAAGCTTAAATGCTGACTTTAATAATGGTAATTTATTTTGACTATTCATACTTCCAGAAACATCAAGTAAAAAGACTAAGTTATTAGCACTCTTTTCATCTCTTTCAATATTTTGGGCTTTAAGCCCAACTTTCAAAAGCTTGTGATCTGAGTTCCATCCACATGGTGCTAATTCGATAAATGTTTGAAATGGACGATTATCTTTTTGCTTTTCAAAAACGTACTTATAATCAAAGTAATTAATCATTTCCTCTATTCTTACAGAATTAGCAGGAGGAAACTGACCATTATTTAAAAATCTTCTAACATTAGAATAAGAAGCTCTATCAACATCAATTGATAAGGTTGTTAATGGATCTTTAACCGGATTCTTGAATTGATTCTCTGATATTTCAGTGTAATTCCCTTCCTCTAATTTTCTTTCTTCTTTATATTCTAGATTCGGTTGGTTAGATGGTTTATTGATCGCAATACCATCGGCATATGATTCTTCATAATCAGCTTGATACATAGGTGAAGGTCTTCTCTTCCTATTTAGAATTTTAGATCTCTTTCTGCCACCATAACCGGAGACAACCACTTCTTCTAAAACAGATCCTTCCGATAGTTTAATAGTAAAGTTTTTTACTTTTTCTGTGTAAAAAACTTTTTTAGATTCGTAACCTGTGTATGTAACTATTAAAGTTGTTGGTATCGATTGTACAAATATTTCAAATTCACCATCAATATTTGTTACAACACCATTATTTAATCCCTCTTCAACAACCGAGGCACCAATCAATGGAATACCTTGAGGATCAAGAACAGTACCACAAATACTAGTTGAATTGTTGTTGTAAAAATTGAATGAATACGCTAGAGTTATACAAAAGAAAACAAGGTTTGCTAAAATAATCTTTTTCATAATTTAAATTTTTAAGTAACAAAATGATGACATTCAACAGTTAGATGTTTAAGTCAATCAGATTACATAAAAACTTTTAAAATAATTTTACAATCATTCAAAATACAACTAATAAAGCACACACTAAATCACAAAATTTTATTTAATCGTATAAGTTGAAATGGAATTTCATCAGACTACTATCATAGCTATAGCTGCATTTTACTTGCACACTGCAGATAAATTGTATTGCACAATTTATCTTCGACTCATCTTAAATAACTAACTTTCGGTTTGAAATCACAAAATCAAAATTTAACGACGATGAACATTTTAAAATTTGGAGGAAGTTCTGTCAAAGATGAAGTCAATATTTCAAAAGTACTTGACATTTTAATAAAAAGAAAAGACAACATTGCTGCGGTTTTTTCAGCAATGGGCGGAGTTACGGATCATCTTATCAAGATGAGCCAATTAGCATCAAATAAAAATTCAGCTTTTGAAACAAGCTTTAAAGAACTTAAAAAAAGACATTTAAGTACCGCTAAAAAAATCCTTTCATCTGGTTCTTATCAAATTGCAAAAGAAGAATTAAATAAAACACATTCCGATTTAAAGAAGATTCTTGCAGGTGTATTTATTCTTGGAGAAATATCAGAAAGAACAAGTGACTACATTGTTTCTTTTGGTGAAAGGACTTCTGCTTTTATTATTTCCCTAGCACTTTCAGACAAAGGAAAAAAGTCTGATTTTCTTGATGCCCGAAATATTATCGTAACAGATAGTAATCACGGTAATGCATCATTAATTAAAAAGAAAAGCTACAGGAAAATAAGAGCTCACTTTAAAAAACATAAAAACATTCAAATAGTCACTGGTTTTATAGCTGCTGATGAACATGAAAAAACAACTACATTAGGTAGAGGAGGAAGTGACTACACAGCAGCAATACTAGCAGAAGCACTAAAAGCTAAATCAATAGAAATATGGACTGATGTTGATGGCATACTTTCAGCAGATCCTAGGAAAGTAAAAGAAGCGTTTACTATTCCACAAGTTTCTTATCAAGAAGCAATGGAGCTTTCGCATTTTGGCGCAAAAGTAATTTACCCCCCTACAATTAAACCCGCGTTTGATTCAAGAATTCCTGTTTATATTAAAAACACATTTAATCCTACATTCGAAGGAACAGTAATTAAAGATAAATCATGGAGTCATGATAAACCTGTAATAGGTATCTCAGCAGTAAGTGACATTACATTATTATCATTAGAAGGTAGTGGAATGATAGGTGTTCCAGGAATAGCTGCACGTTTATTCGGCGCACTAGCTATGAGGGAAATAAATATTATCCTCATAACACAATGCTCATCTGAACATTCTATTTCAATTGCAGTTAGCCCGAAAGATGCTCCAAAAGCAATAGAAACAATAAATTCAACTTTTAGCATCGAAATAGAAAAAGGAATCATAAAAGATATTTCCGCAGAGAATGATTTGTCAATTGTTGCTGCTATTGGTGAAAACATGAAATCAACTCCTGGAATTTCTGCCAAACTCTTTTCTGCAATGGGAAGAAATGGTATAAATATAATTGCCATTGCACAAGGTTCTTCTGAACTAAATATCTCAGTTGTAATAAAAAAATCTCAACAGAAAAAAGCACTAAATGTTATTCACGAATCATTCTTTAAAGATGATACAAAAGATATACACTTGTTTATTGTTGGGGTAGGTCTTATTGGAGGAAAACTAATTGAACAAATTAATAATCAACAAAAAATCCTAGAAGATAAATATGGAATATCTCTCAGAATATGTGCTTTAGCTAATAGTCGAAAAATGTTATTCAGAGAAGATTCGATTAATGAAGAAAATTGGTTGAAAAAATTAAATGCATCACGACGAAAAATGGAAGTATCCAAGTTTGTTGATCTCATGATTCAAGAAAACAAAAGAAATGCAGTATTCGTAGATAACACTTCATCCGCAGAAATTACTAAAGAATATTCTAAAATATTATCCCATAGTATTTCCATTTCAACTCCTAACAAATTAGGAGCTTCATCAAATATGAAACAGTTTCTAAATTTAAAGAAAAAAGCTGCTCAACGAGGTGTTATTTATGGATACGAAACGAATGTGGGAGCTGGCCTTCCTGTTATTAGTACTATTCAAGATTTAATAAAAAGTGGTGACGAAATAGAGAAAATAGAAGCTGTATTAAGTGGATCCCTATCTTATATATTTAATAACTTCGATGGTACTCAGCCTTTTAGTGAAATAGTCAATGAAGCTAAAGAAAAAGGATTTACGGAACCAGACCCAAGAGATGATTTAAATGGTTATGATGTAAGAAGAAAAATATTAATTCTTGCAAGAGAAACAGGATTTTCAATAGAAGAAAAAGATGTTAAACTTGACTTTTTTCTAAAGTCAGAATTAAGAAAAGCACCATCTGTATCGAAATTTATGTCTTTACTAAAAAAAGAAGATTCTAAATTACAATCATATATTGAAGCACTAAATAATCAAAATAAAAAAGCAAGAATGATTGCAAGTTTCACTGATGAAAATGCAATTGTTGGTGTTCATGAGGTAGATAAAAATAGTCCTTTTTATAATTTAGAGGGCTCTGACAATATGATAGTAATATATTCTAAGAGATATCATGAAAGACCACTTGTAATAAGAGGGCCAGGAGCTGGAGCTGATGTAACAGCAGCTGGAGTTCTTGCAGAAATTTTAAGAATAGCAAATTCTATATAATGACAAATTTAAGAGGACTTCGAATTTTTGCTCCAGCTACAGTTGCAAATGTCGCCTGCGGATATGATTTACTTGGTTTTGCAATTAACGAACCTGGAGATGAAGTTGTAGTGAAACAAACATTAGAATTTAAAGGATTAAAAATAAAATCTATTCATGGTGACCCTAAAAAAAAGTTGCCTTTTGAAGTTTCAAAAAATACAGCTGGTGTTAGTGCAAAAATGCTATTGGATGAAATAAATTATGCCGGACCTGGAATTGAGATGCACATTTACAAAAAAATGAAAAGTGGAACTGGACTAGGCAGTAGTTCTGCAAGTGCAGTTGCAGGTGTTGTTGCAGTGAATGAACTTTTAGACAGACCTTATGTCAAAAGAGATTTATTAAAATTTGCCATAGCTGGAGAACAAGTTGCTGATGGTGCTATTCATGGAGATAATGTTGCGCCATGTTTAATGGGTGGAATGGTCTTCGTAAGAGACTCACATCTTGCTGAAGCTCATAGAATTTTCATTCCTGAAGGTCTATATGCTGTGGTAATATATCCACATGTTCAATTATTAACTAAAGACAGTAGAGCTGTTTTATCCCCCGATGTTAAACTAAATAAACATATTGAACAAAGCGCTAATTTAGCAGGGATGATACTCGGTTTTTCAAGAAATGATTTAGACTTAGTGCAGCGCTCTATGAAGGATGTAATTATTGAACCACAGAGAGCAAATTTAATTCCTTGCTTCCATGATGTTAAAAAAATAGCCTTAGAAAATGATGCTTTAGGTTGTAGTATAAGTGGCGCTGGTCCATCTATTTTTGCATTGTTTGCCAATTCAGTTAAAGCAGAAAAAGCAGCTAAAAAAATGAAACTTGTTTATGAAAAAGAAGAATTAAATTACGATATATTTATTTCCCCTATTAATATGAAAGGAGCAACTATTGTTTAATATTTATTTTCGTGATAAATGTATTATTACTGTCATCACTTTCTTTATATTCATTTAAAGGATCAACTTCTATATATAAAAAATAAATATTATTAGTTGCGATATAAACATAGAATGAATCTTTTTACCTGATAAATCATATATCTACAAGAAAGCATCCATCTTTTCCTGAAATTGAATATATAATCTCAAATTCCATGTCCATGTAGCGTCAATACAATAGTCAGTGGCGTTGTTCTGATCAGAAATATTAGTAGATCCAGAAATTAAAGTAGAACCTACAGGGCATTCTGCACATTGAGAAAATGAAATGAAAGGAATACATAGTATTGTAACAGCTAATACTATTGCAGCTTTTATAGATTGAGAAATCATGTTAAATAATTTTAATTTATGTCTTAAAACTGATTTGCGTCTTGTAACTTTAAGAAGTAAAAATTGAAGCAACCCCCTATAGATGAAAATTATTTACACAAATTTAACGATTAACATATAAAAAATAACACTAATGTGTGCTTTAATATGTCAGCTGATTCGCTTAATTATAGATTATTCCATCTAATATTCCATAGTAATTGTACCTTTGCATTTCCTTCTTACCATTAATAATAGGTTTGAGAATATGAGTGATCAAATTAAACATGAATGCGGGCTGGCATTCATACGCTTACTAAAGCCGTTAGAATTCTATAAAGAAAAGTATGGAACGAATCTTTATGGCCTAAATAAATTACAACTTTTACTTCAAAAACAAAGAAATAGAGGGCAAGATGGAGCTGGTTTAGCTACTATCAAACTTGACATGCCGCCTGGACATAGATATATTTCAAGAAAGAGAAGTATAAGTCCACAATACTTAAAGGATGTTTTTGATGGTGTAATGACTCACTTTCAAGATCTTTCCAAAGAACAATTAGAAGACACACAATGGTTAAAATATAATCGACCGTATATCGGTGAGTTATTGTTAGGTCACCTTCGTTACGGCACGCATGGTGTTAATACCATAGAAACATGTCATCCATTTTTAAGAACCAATAACTGGATAAGTCGAAATCTTGTTCTCGCAGGAAACTTCAACATGACCAATATGGAAGAACTTTTCCAAGAACTCATTTCTTTTGGGCAAAACCCAAAAGAAAAAAGTGATACAGTTACTGTTCTTGAAAAAATAGGTCACTTCCTTGATGATGAAGTACAGAGAAATTTTAATTGGTTCAAGCCCGAAGGTTTCTCAAATATTGATATAAACAAAAAGATTGCTGACAATCTTGATGTACAAAGGATTCTCCAGCGATCCGCTCGAAAATTTGATGGTGGATATATTATGGCAGGAATGATTGGTCATGGTGACGCCTTTGTTTTTAGAGACCCTTCAGGTATAAGACCTTGCTATTATTATCAAGATGATGAAATTGTAGTTGCTGCGTCAGAAAGACCTGCTATCCAAACAGCTTTCAACGTGCATATCAGTAAGGTAAAAGAACTCGAGAGAGGACATGCTTTAATCGTGAAAAAAAATGGTACTGTTTATATTCCTCAGTGTAAAGATCAAAAAGAAAGAACTGCATGTTCATTTGAAAGAATTTACTTTGCTAGAGGAACAGATAGAGATATTTACTTGGAAAGAAAAGAACTTGGAAAGTTATTGGCTCCACAAGTAATGAAAGCTGTTAATTATGATATGGAAAACACGATTTTCTCCTTCATTCCTAACACAGCCGAAACATCATTCTATGGTTTAGTCCAAGGTATAGAGCAAGAACTTGACAAATGGAAAGTAAAAACAATTGCAGAAAAAGGAAGCAAGTTAACACCTGAGGAACTTGAAAAAATCATGAAAATTCATCCTCGAGTTGAAAAATTAGCAGTGAAAGACGCTAAAATGCGAACTTTCATCGCCGATGATAGCTCTAGGGGCGAAATGGTCAATCTCGTTTATGATGTAACATATGGAATAGTAAATAATGAGGTTGACACCTTAGTGTTAATTGACGATAGTATTGTAAGAGGTACTACTTTACGAGATTCTATTTTATCTATTTTAGCGAGGCTGAAACCAAAAAAGATTATCATTTTATCCTCTGCGCCACAAATTCGTTACCCTGATTGTTACGGTATCGATATGTCTAAAATGAAAAATTTCTGTGCTTTTAGAGCACTTATTGACTTGATATCTGAAAATAACCAAGAAGATTTCCTGGAGGAAATCTATCAAAAATGTAAAGCACAAGAAGGGTTACCTGATGAAGAAGTAGTTAATCATGTTCAAGAATTATATAAATTATATACGTATGAACAGGTTTCACAACGTATTACAAAAATTCTAACACCGGAAGGAATCAAGCCTGAAATAGAGATCATTTATCAAACGATAGAAAATCTTCACAAAGCCTGCCCTGAGAACAAAGGAGACTGGTATTTCAGTGGGACTTACCCTACGCCTGGTGGAAATAGAGTAGTAAATAAAGCGTTTATAAACTACATGGAAAAAAGTAATGCTAGAGCATATTAAGAGTATTAATCTATCATGGCGTTCTAAATAGAAAAAATCAATACTTATGTGCTATATTTGGGTCTAATTTTTTAAACCCGAATTCATGAAATTTACCATTTCTTCTTCTGAACTTTCTGCAATTCTTAATGTATCAAGCAGTGTTATAGGTTCTAACTCTGTTTTACCTATCGTTGAAGACTTTCTCTTTGACATAAAAGGAGAAACGCTGGAAATTACGGCAACTAACCTTGAAAACACTATTGTTACCACAATGGATGTTTCTGCCGAAGAAGATATCAAAATAGCTATCCCTGCAAAGATTCTTATAGAGACAATGAAAACATTGCCTGAGCAACCCGTTACTTTTGATATCAATCCTGACAATTTTGCGATTGAATTAACTACAGCTTTTGGAAAATATAAATTAGCTGGTGATAATCCTGAAGAATTCCCCGTAACATCTACGAATCAAGATACTGAAAGCTTTACTCTTTCAGGAAAAACAATAGAAAGTGCAATAACAAAAACCATTTTTGCCACAAGTTCTGATGAACTAAGACTTGCAATGATGGGTGTTTATTTACAAATAGATTTCAATACAGTTACATTCGTCGCAACTGATGCTCACAAATTAGTTAAATATCAGTTTGGAGGTATAGAAAGTGATCAAACAGCTAGTATGATTCTTCCTAAAAAAGGTCTTACGTTGTTGAAAAATTCTATTTCTGGTAACGATGATATTAAAATTTCCTTCAATCAGAAAAATGTCTTTTTTGAATTCGACAATACTACGATAATTTGTCGTTTGATTGATGCTAAGTATCCTGACTATAATTCAGTTATTCCTTTAGAAAATCCACAAATATTAAAGATTAATAGATCGGATTTAATCAATTCATTAAAAAGGATTAATATATACGCAAATAAAACTACTAATCAAGCGGTTTTCAACCTTAGCGATAAATCTTTAACAATTTCTACACAAGATCTTGATTTCAGTAACGAAGCAACAGAGCAAATCGCATGTGAATATATAGGCGAACCTATGAGTATAGGATTTAATGTGAAATTCCTAGCTGAGATGTTAAGTGTGATGGGTAATAAAGAAATTGAAATACAAATGTCTACTCCGAATAGACCAGGTATTTTAGTGCCATCTGATCAAAAAGAAAATGAAGATTTATTAATGCTTGTTATGCCGCTAATGGCAAGTTATTAAAATGAAAATTGGACTGTTTTTTGGATCTTTTAATCCAGTACATGTAGGTCATATGATTATTGCCAATTTCATGGCAGAGCATACTTCTCTTGATAAAGTATGGATGGTTGTAACACCACAAAATCCGCATAAAAAGAGAGCTTCATTAGCTAAGGATTATGATCGTTTACATTTAGTAACTCTTGCTATAGGAGATAACCCTAAGATTCAGGCTAGTAATATCGAATTCTCACTTCCTAAGCCTTCTTATACAATTGATACTCTTACGTACCTAAAAGAAAAATACCCATCTTATGAATTCGTTTTGATAATGGGTGGTGACAATCTCGCATCATTTCATAAATGGAAAAATTACGAAGAAATACTAAAGGGACATGACATTTACGTTTATAAGAGACCAAGTTATGAACTAGGTGATTTGCAATCACATGAGAATATTTCACTTTATGAAGCACCATTAATGCAAATCTCGAGTTCATATATACGTAAACAACTAAAAGAAGGCAATTCAATTAAGTACTTAGTTCTTGAACAAGTTGAAGATTATATTGCGACTTCAGGAATGTACAAAAAATTTAAATGAAATATAAAATTATAATATTCTACTTGATTACATTTATTGGTTTTAACCAAACTATAAACGCTAAAGAATATAATAACAGTGCACCAGAAATCATTGAACCCACTCCTATACAAGCATTAAATAACTATGTAAACTTTATTAATGAAAGTGTTCATGGAATGGTTATCGTCCATAGGCTTTTGGAAAACTACAATCAAGAACTAAATAAATATGTAGATCTTGAAGGCTATCAAATAAATAATTTTGGAAATAATGATTTACCTAAAAATATATTTGAAGATCCTGATGATTGGTTCTACAAAATCAGCCCTTGGGAATGGTATGATATTGCAAAAAATGGTAGCAAATACCTAGATGCTAATAAAGCAGCTAGCTTAAATAAATTAATGGAGGGCTTACGCCAAAAATTAATACGAATAAATAACATTAGATTTGAAATAGACAACTTTTTAGAAAACAATGATTTCACTAATGATGAAAACATAAGAAAAGTTTTCTCTTATCTAGAAGAAGGAACCGAGCTTTATGACTCATTTTATGAACAACAAACAAAGCTTGAAGTCCTTCTTATTAAACATGCAAGAGAACTAGGGTCTGTCACATCTGAGACTGCAGAACTTGTCAAATTAATGGAGACTTCGTGGATGGCATCCAAAAATATTTTAAGATCTGTAAGAAATAAAAAAGTTGAAATTCTTCCTAATCAAATCAAAAAATTAGATGCAGAAATATATAAATTGAATAATTTTGATATAATGGGTCATGAAGTTTCTACTTTGAGCTCATCTAAAAATCTAAGATCTTGGAAAAGAATTTTAAATAAAATACAAACACTAAACTCAAGTGCCGCAACTTTAGTGAACACCGCTGAAACACCAAAAGAATATAAATATTACGGTAAGTTTTATTATTACCACAACGCTGTATTAGTAAATCAAATAAATAGATACGGAAGTGGTTTTGCAAATGAAATGAATTTAATATTACGCGACCTCGATTTAAATGTTTTATATAAAACCGAAGAGCCACATTTCTATCAAGTTATCTATCCTAAAAAACTTGTAGAAGATGATTTAATTGCTAGCTCTGATGATTACATTGAAGCAGTACCTGATAAATTAAAAGATAGAGAAATAATAAAATCGACTCGTTCAATTACTGTAGATACATTAGTGTTTGAGATAAATTTATATGATTACAAAATTCAAGATGGAGATATAGTTTCTATTAATTTTAATGGAGATTGGATATTAGAAAATTATTCACTAGAAGGATCACCAACTAAGATAAAAGTAAAAATGAATCCTGAAGGGAAAAATTATTTGATATTACATGCGGAAAACGAAGGAAGAAATCCACCAAACACAATGGGAATTTCTTATAAATATAAAGGTGAAACTCAAAAGATAACGCTGAGTTCGAATCTGTCAGAGAGTGAAATGATAGAAATTAAATACAAGGAAAATTAAGTATAAAAAACTTTTAAACCATGTTTTAAATCAGTTTAATCTAAACTATTGACTTTAATTAAATCATTAACATTCAAGTGGAACTTTATAAATTTCCATGAGAATTTAGTCCGGGATATTCACAAGTAAGGACAATGCATAGTAATCCCTCAATATTCTTGTGACG
>CAZMKA010000002.1:0-64390 GCA_964566605.1 uncultured Saprospiraceae bacterium
AAACCAATCTTTCCACCTTTTGAATAAGGCTCGATAAGATCAATTACTTTGATACCTGTAAATAAAATCTCAGATTCTGTTGAAAGATCTTCGAACTTAGGAGGTGCCGTGTGAATAGATTTTCTCTTGTCAGTTTTAGCAAGTGAAATACCATCAATTGGTTCTCCTACCACATTGAATAGTCTACCTTTTATTTCTTCACCTATTGGCATAGAAATAGATTCTCCAAGGTCTTCTACAACTGTTCCTCTAGTTAAACCATCCGTAGCATCCATCGCAATAGCTCTTACACTATTCTCACCTAGGTGCTTTTGACATTCTAGAATAAGATCCGCTTGACCTTCTCTTTTAATTACTAGTGCGTTAAGGATGTCAGGTAAAGATGATCCTTCATCTGAAAAACTTACATCAACAACAGGTCCAATTACCTGTGAGATTTTTCCAAGATTTGCCATATTTTTTATTTGCTGTATTTGGCTGAAAATCTAAACACTTTGGTATTTATTAATTATTTAGTGTAATGATTCTCAATTAAATGAACGTTTTTTTAAAAATCACTGCAAAGATAGGCACATAATTATATTTTAAGGTAATTTTTATGTAAAAAACCGCTCGCTTTTTTCATTGTTTTTTAACATCGCTTTCACAATTCATTTTTATAGTAATATTTTGTTCTTTCAAGATTATATTTTGAGTTGGATTAGAAATTCGAAATATTCATAATAATTACTAGTTTTAGCCGCACAGTCATTGTGATTTATTTTTATATTATTTTGGCTTTAAGCCCAAAAAAAACAAGCAATTAAGCTAAGTTCATTTCATAATATCTTTCATAAAAATCTAACTTTGTACTTTCACAAATCCCGCAACTAGCGGATTCACAATTTAATAAAATCATGCAAAATCAACAACTTCTCGAGATTGTCGACACCCATGGAGCTCCGATTTATGTTTACAATGCAGATGTAATTACGGCTCAATATAAACGGTTAACGGGTGCCTTCAGTTCTGTCAAGAAATTGAAAATAAATTATGCAGCAAAAGCACTGACTAATTTGTCTATTTTAAGGTTGATGAATAAGCTAGGTTCTGGTCTTGATACTGTTTCTATTCAGGAAGTAAAGCTTGGTTTAAAAGCTGGTTTTAAGCCTGAATCTATCATTTTTACTCCGAATGGTGTTTCACTTGAAGAACTAGAAGCTGCCGCAAAACTTGGAGTTCAAATCAATATAGATAATCTTTCTATTCTTGAACAATTTGGTAGTAAGCACCCTACTATTCCTGTGTGTATCCGTATTAATCCTCACGTGATGGCAGGTGGGAATAGTAATATTTCAGTAGGACACATCGATTCTAAATTTGGTATTAGTATCCACCAGATTCCTCATATGTTGCGTATAGTTGAATTGACGAACATGAATGTGAATGGAATTCATATGCATACGGGAAGTGATATTCTTGATATTGATGTTTTTATATACGCTGCTGAAATTTTATTTAAGGCAGCTGTAAATTTCAAACATTTGGAATTCATCGATTTTGGTAGTGGATTCAAGGTGCCATATAAGACGGGTGATATTGAGACGAATATCGAAGAACTTGGTGAAAAATTAAGTAGCCGATTCAATGAGTTTTGTAAGGAATACGGGAAGGATTTGGCTTTAGCATTTGAGCCAGGGAAGTTTTTAGTAAGTGAAGCTGGGACATTTTTGGCAAAAGTAAATGTTGTAAAACAAACAACATCGACTGTTTTTGCGAGTGTAGATTCAGGCTTCAATCATTTGATAAGACCGATGTTATATGGGTCAAATCACGTGATAGAAAATATCTCGAATCCTGAAGGAAGAATGCGTTTTTACTCTGTGGTTGGCTATATATGCGAGACAGATACGTTCGGAAATAACAGAAGAATTAATGAAATTGCTGAAGGTGATATTCTTGCTTTCCGCAATGCAGGAGCTTATTGTTTTACAATGGCAAGTAATTATAATTCACGTTATCGTCCAGCTGAAGTATTGTGGTATAAAGGTGAAGCACATCTTATTCGCAAACGTGAAACCTTCGAAGATATCTTACATAATCAAGTGGACATAGGAAAAGTATTAGCCTAATGATTAGTATTCTCATGCCTGTTTTTAATGAAGAAAAGCATCTTGAAGTGTGCTTGGAATCAATTATAAATCAGACAGAGAAAGACTGGGAATTATTAGCCGTTGATGATTTTTCTTTAGATAAATCATGGGAAATTCTTCAGGAATTTGCTTCCATAGATTCACGTATTCGACCATTAAAGAATAAGACGAAAGGTATTATTTCAGCTTTGGAATTGGCTTACGCCCAAAGTAAAGGTTCTACTATAACACGAATGGATGCTGATGATAAAATGCATCCTGAAAAGTTGAAGAAACTTAATGCTCTTTTGGGTTTAAACCCAAAGTCATGTGTTACTGCAATGGTGGAATATTTTTCGGAAGATGTCTTGGCTGGTGGATTTTTGCGTTATGCGAAGTGGCTGAATGATATGGCCCAAAAGGGCGATTATTATCGACATATATATAAGGAGTGTGTTGTCGCTTCGCCTTGTTGGATGATGAGAAAAGAGACATTAGATGATATAGGTGGAATCTGTGGGAATCAATACCCTGAGGATTATGATATGGTTTTTAGGTTGTATTCTCATGATGTTGAGATTAAAGCAGTACCTGAGGTGCTTCATTTTTGGCGTGATCATGGAGCAAGAGCCAGTCGAAATGATCCGAATTATGCTCAGCAAGATTTTGTCGACTTGAAGCTGCATTATTTGTTAAAATGCGAAGATTTAGCGAAACGTAAAGTTATTTTGTGGGGAGCAGGACGCACGGGCAAACTTTGGGCGAAAGCCCTCATTGAAAAAGAAATTGACTTTTCATGGGTAACAGATAATGAAAAGAAAATAGGAAAGGATATTTATGGGGTACGCTTGCAAAAAGCTGAAATAAATATTGTGTGTAAGAATAGTTTGCTTTTAATAGCTATAAAGGCACCTAGTTTCTATGAAGAGCGTAATGACACGCTTATTAAATTAAAATACGATCATCAAATTATTCGACTGTATTAAAATGAAAAAAGAAGAGAAACAACTATTGCCATTCCTCCTTTTGATTTTTAGTAAAAGTTTGATTTCGTTTTCCTTACTCTTTAAAATAGATGAAAGCATTGTTCACTATTCCTGTTTCTCCGGAAGTTGAATCTTCAAATTTCAATTTCCATGTTCCAGACATGTTTTCTTGAAGAATACTTTGAATTTCAGTAGTTGATAAAGTTGTATTTTCGTAAATAGGATATCCTCTTCTCCATGATACTCCGCACAGCTCTTTTTCAAATGCATTGATGTCAAGTATAAAATTTATATCGGATTCTCCGTTACAATGCTCTTCCCAAAATGGAATTTCTGTTCCATCAGGTTTTACAATTGAAATAGTAAGTTGTGAAATATCGGGATGTGTAATGTCGATTCCTATAGCTACTTCTCCTATCTGTGTTGTAATATTACTCGGGAAATTATAATCGATTTCTACACTTCCATTGTCAGGAATCGCAACATTTTCAAGTGACGAAACTTTTGCATCGAAAATGTCATTCAAAGCGCAAGTTTCTTTGATTACATTAAGATTACTCTGCTGTTGTAATGTTAAGTTATCAAGTGCAACTTTTCCACCTGTTCTTGCTCCTACATATCCAGACAATGTTCCTTCTATAGTTATCTGTGTTGCTGCTTTAAACTCGGCTTCTTGTGTAGAACTTACATTTACTGTAAGATAGTCCTTGCATTCTTCTTCAAAATCAACTTCGAAAAAGAAATCTTCACCAGACCATCGGTTATCCCATTCTATATAATAAATTTTACTTGATTCTACAGGCACGTCTATTATTTCAGAAGCATAAGCATTTCCTCCTTCAGTCATAGGGCAACTATCGTCATTGCTTGCCACTAAAGTAAGATTAGAACAATCTCCTGAATGGATTTTTAGATTGGTGTCAACGCCTCTTAAACAAGTATTTATGGATAATTTTCCATTTGATTTAGGAACGAAAATAAACCAATTTGCATTTCTTCCACTTTGTGATGCGCCATCCCCAGCTGAAGGCCCAGAAGCATAATACAGACCGCTATATTCGATTGGGAAAGCATCAGTACACACATAGTTGCTAAAGCAGTTTTCATCCAAGTCTGGATAAACCGTAAAGCTTCTTGAAATATCAGTATTAGAGTCATCTGTTACAGTTAAAGTAATACCTCCATTTTGTTTTAAAAACCCAGAACCTCCATTATCAAATATAAAAGGCGCGCCATATGCTATATTAGCTTCAGAAACATCCCCAGTTACCGAGTAAGTAGTTCCTAATCCTATTCCTTTTGGGTCAACCAAAAAAGTAAAAGCATCATCACTAGGATCTTCCGTTCCATTGGAAATGCAATCAGCAAGTCCATGATTCGGACTGAAAGTATATCCAACACCTGGAATATCCATTTCCCACATTCCTCTTCCATAAGTTGCTACATAAAGTTTATCATTCACAATCTCTAGTTCTCTAGCATCTACTTTAGGTAAGCCGGTATCAACTAATGTCCATGTAGTAGGACTGTTATTGTCTTTATAATATACACCTTTTGACATTGATACATAAATCCCATTTTCTGGTCTACCATCGAAAACCACACTTCGAGAAGCGATATTTGGTAAATTATGCTTAATGGAAATCCAGCTAATTCCTCCATCAGTTGATTCTATAAATCTGTTATTGCTTCCAACAGCTATAATTACGTGATTGCTATCATTCGGATGAATGTTAATATAATTAATGGTGCCTCCTAAACCACCTAAATTTACAGTATTCCAATTTTCTCCACCATCAACCGTTTTATGGACGTTTGACCCATAACCAATATATATGATTTTACTATCTGAAGGAGCAATACAAATTTCGTCCATATTACCTGATTCGCTAAAGGTTGAAATGGTATCCCACGTAGAACCAGCATTAATAGTTTTATATAGTTGCTTTTTTCCTTGATACATTGTATTTGCTTGATTCGGGTCTCTTTCAAGAGGAGTGACCCAGTCACCATTATTCCCCCCTTGAGTTTGTGTGATACTTACTAAAGAAGTACCACCATTTATGGATTTGTTAAGTTGACCGAATTGTATAGAACCTATAACTATGTCATCATCGTTATTCATGATAAGAGGTTCCATCCCATCTGCTCCCATAAAATCATACCATATATCGTCTTCACGAAGAATTCCAGTCCCATTATCTTGAGAACCACCAGCAACTTTTCCTACTGTATGATTTGAAGCGCTTATTCGATAAAATTGACGAATACCTAATCCAGTTGTTTTATCGTCAAAACTATTTCCGCCATCTGTTGAAATAAATATACCTCCATCAGAAGCTACATATATTTTCGAATCATGATAAATAAGTTGATCGATATCCGCATGCACAAATGGTAAAGCATTATATACTACCCAATGAGTTGTTTGTGTCCAATTTACTCCGGAATCTGTTGATTTAAAAGTCATAATTCCTGCAACATGTACCTCTGTTTTATCAATAGGAGATACAATGATATCCATATCTCTTGGTGCTTGACCACCAACTTGACTTAAATTATAGCCCATTATATTGTTATCACCAGCATCGTCACTTGATTGTGTAGTCCAAGTACTTCCTCCATCCGTTGATAGATAAAGAGCATCGAATCCACCTGATTTTTCTTGCAATACGTAAATGTAATCAGGATCATGCGGTGTAACAGCAAACATGATTGATCTTGTAGTATTCCATGGTCCAGTTACAAGAGACCAACTATCGCCTTTGTCTGTAGAGCTATACATAGCCCCTTTTGTTCCACAAGAATATAGGATGTCAGAGTTGGAAGCATTAAAGTCAAGGTCGTAAAAGTCTGCATCGGATTGCAGTAAAACCGATGTCCATGTGTTTCCACCGTCAATTGTTTTATATACTCTACCATTATTGGAACTAGCAAGTAGTATGTCTGCATTTTCAGGATCCATAATGATGGTATAAATCGTACCCGCAGGTCCTGATAGTTTGGAAAAAGTTAATCCACCATCAAGTGAACGCCATATGCCTGAGCCACCTATGAAATAGTGGTCGGGATTTGCGTGGCTTATTAATGAACTTTGTAAAGACATTGTACTTGCCTGATCGAAAAGTGGAATCCAAGTTGCACCTTCATTCACTGTTTTCCATACTCCACCTCCCAAGGAAGTAACAACTAAGTGATTATCATTGGTAGGATCAATTGCGATATTTGACAATCGACCTATATGTGAACTCCAAGTAGAAGTATTGACAGCACTTACAGGACCTTTTTCAGTCCATGTTGTCATACTTTTGTTATTGCTCTTGACATTTTTAGCAACAAATTTGTTGTACTCTTCAATATTGTGCTTTTCAGTAAGAACAAAACCTTTGTCATCAAGAGATCTTTCTGCAATGTACTTCCAACGCATATATTGTGTATAGCCTACACCTTTACCTTTCCCTACTTCGTCAAAATGAGCTTCAGCTAATTCGACTTTTTCTTTAAATGTTAAATTTTCATCTTCGAGGTAATTAAGTTGAATTTGAGCATCGAGCGAAAATGTAAATGCATACATGAGTATGCAAACGGAAATGAACCGCTTCATAAATTAAATTTTATGTAGTTTAATAATACGGGGATGAGGGCAATTAGCTTAAAAAAGTGTGTAAGTTGTAATCCAGTATGATTTTGTAAATATAAATAAATATTAAGAAAATTCTTAATATGACATTAAATCTCAGAATGAAATTACGAAATGTCTTAAATTAAGCAGTCAACTAAACTTTTAGGGTTTCTAAATGTACTACATGTGCACGATTAAAACATGTATGAGTAATAGAAACAAGTACCTATCTTATTTATTTTTTATAGCAATAACATTAGGCGGTATTTTTGCATTATTTAATGCAAAATTTGAGTTTAATTTCGAAGATTTTTTTCCGAAAAACGATCCAGATTTAGATTATTTTTTAGAGTTCATTGAGGACTTTGAAACGGATGATAATTTTTATCTTATTGCTTTAGAAAGTAATACGTCGATTTTTGATGAAAAATATTTATCTCAGCTGGAGTCGCTAACAAAAGCAGCAAGAGACCTTGAAAATGTAAAAGAATCTTTATCTCTTACTTCGATTCAATATCCAGTAATGACTCCTTTTGGACCTAATCTTATTCCAGCTGTTAATGTTGATGATCCTACGAAATATCCAGCCAATAAAAAGACTTTATCCGAGGATGAGCGATTCATGAAAACCTTAATTAGTGAAGATTTCAGTTCATCGATATTGAACTTGAAATTGAGCGATAATATGGGATTGGACGAGTCGAATAAAATTGTAAACCAAATTGATAGTTTGGTAAATCAATACGAGTTTGATGAAGTACATTATTTAGGTAGAGCGAATTTTCAAAAAGCCATGATTGAGATGTCGACAAACGAGATCATTAAGAGTTCTGTGATGGCAGCGATTTTGGTTTTAATTGTCATGCTGCTTATTTTCAGGAAAGCAGCATCCGTTATATTAACGATGCTTTCTATAGGACTAGCCATGTTAGGGTTTTTGTGTTATATGTATCTGAGTGGTCAAGCATTCAATGCGATGGCGGGATTGTTTCCTATATTGATGATCATAGTAAGTACAAGTGATGTCATACATTTATTATCGAAGTATATAGATGAATTAAGAAAAGGTAAGACTGAAGAAGAGGCAATAAAAGTGACTGTTCGGGATATAGGAATGGCTACATTTCTTACGAGTATAACTACGTCGATAGGTTTCATCACTTTGTTATTTTCAAGACTTCAACCGATAAAGGATTTTGGTGTAAATGCTGCTGCGGGAGTGTTGATTGCATTCGGTGTGATTTTACTTTTTTGTCGAGTATTCTTCCCTATGTTTTCTTTGGAACAACTTGCAAATCCAGCTAAAACGATCAATTTCTGGGAGAAAATTTTAGGTAAATGGTATCTTCAAACGAAGAAATATAAGACTCGTATTCTGGTAATAAGCAGTTTAGTTTTATTGCTTTCGTTTCTTGGGATTTCTATGATTACAACCAATTATAAATTGATTTCAAATCTTCCTAGAGGACAGAAAATCACTCAAGATTATTTATATTTTGAGCAAGAATATGCGGGATTTCGCCCATTGGAAGTTGCCGTTACGGTGAAAGATGGATATAAAATCGATGACTTCGAAGTAATGGATGATATTGTGAAACTTGAAGAGCACATAAAGACCTATGATGTCATAAGCAACGTCACCAGTTATTCCATGATTTTCAAATCGATAAATAGGATGATGAACGGCAATACTTCGGAAGCCTACGCTTTTCCAAGCGATTCGTCAGTGTATAATAACTACAAGAAGTTTTCACAATTTCTACCTAAGCTAACAAGTTCATTGTTACTCTCAAAAGATAGTAGGAAAGCTAGAATTAGTAGTCGGGTCGATGATATTGGTGCAGAAGAAGTACAAGATAGAGTTCAACGAATTGAAAATTGGATAGCTGAAAATACGAACCCAGATATTGCCTCGTACAAAGTGACAGGAACCGCGATGCTTCTTGATAAGAACATGTTTTATGTTCGTGAGTCCTTATTGAAAGGTTTAGGATTTGCTATTCTTATGGTATCGATTCTTATGGTTTTATTATTCCGTGACATTAAATTAATTATCATTTCCATTGTTCCTAATCTACTGCCATTGTTAATTTCTGCAGGAATTTTAGGATTCGTAGGTGTGGAGTTGGAAGCAGGAATTGCGATTGTTTTTGCGATTGCATTTGGAATTGCTGTGGATGACACGATACATTTTTTAAGTAAATATCGACTCGAAAGAGGAAAGGGTAAAAGCGTTGATGATGCATTGGAAGTAACTTTCAAAGAGACAGGAAAAGCAATTATTATAACATCGATTATCCTGTTTTTTGGGTTCTTGGTATTGTTCTTCAGTATACATCCACCAAGCCGTTCGATAGGTATTTTGATTGCTGTTACCCTTATTTCGGCAATTATAGCGGATCTTTATTTGATACCAATTCTTATAAGTATGTTGGTGAAGAAGAAGGAGAAGTAGACTATTTTGGGTTTAACCCAAAAGAATTAAAGTTGGGTATTTAGGATGTTTTTAAGGATTAGCAAAATTTTTAGTGTTACTAAATCCTGAAACTTTTACCATCATTGATTTACAGCATTATTTTTTGCACGAAGTAAGGCTTTTATTTTGGGCTCGAGCCCAAAAAAACATACGTATAATTCGCCTTGGTCTAATTGATTTTTACAAACTTCTTAACGCCTCCACCTGATGTTCTCACGAAATAATATCCAGCTGGTAAATGACTAATGTCAATTCTTACTTTCCCTCCGCTGACATCCATTTGCTTAACAGTATGTCCAAAAATATCTAAGATACTTATCTCTTCATAAAGCCCAGTTTCCCAACTTATCGTTACATCATTACGAACTGGATTAGGTGATATTTTCAATCGATCATTGTCGTAAGTCATCTCAACTGGCAGAATATTATCACAGAATTCTTCAACATCATCTAATTGGATAAAACCATTTCCTTCTAGTGTTTTTCCTTCGAAACCTTCAAAGTTAATAGGATACCTTTTCATTCGAAATGTCAAATTCTCATTGATCAATAATTCATCACCTTGTGTAACAGGAAATCCGCCTTTGAAAGGAGTGATATATTCCCATACAATATCATTGTCAGGAGATAATTCAAATAAGCATGTTGTCATTCTCCAATACCTGAATACTTGAAAGCCCTGTGGAATATAGATTTTGAGGCATAACAGGATGTGTGTTTTCAGTGAAGAATTCTTCCGGCATAAATACTCCATTTTCATTCTTCGCGAAGTCAGCTGTGTACATGTCATAAGGATTATTCCATGTGACTACTGTACTGAAATCTTCTCCAACACGATTGTTAAATGCCGCATATTTCCCAAAGAAAGGATGAGAAGGCAACAAGAAATCATCAATGAATTGCACGTCGTGTTGATAAAATAGTTTTTGATCTTCAGCTGTGCCTTTATTGTATGCTGCCGGATTTCCCCATCTATATAATAAATCACCTCCTTTTCCACTAGTCCCTCCCGAGTTAGTTGCCGCTTGTTCTGTTGTAGTGCTATGGTCAATAACCCACATTTCGTGGAAAGTAGGTACACTTATAATTACATGATCATTTACAGGATCGTAGTCAATTGCATTCACATGCATCCAGTCTGCCACTGCATTCCCAAAATCATAATTTACGTTAATTCTTTGGGGATTATCAGCTATTACTCCGAAATTCGGTTTACTTGCATCCACATCCTGAACCAAGTGATCCCAAGCACGCCATTCCCATACAATTTCATCGTTTTCAGGATTTACTTCAATGATTTTGTCAGGCCACAATTCTCCATCTGCTAATAAAGTATCTACTCTTCCCATAGCAATCGCTTCCTCAGCAGTAACTTTCTCCCAAACAACAATTAAAATATTTCCATCAGGTAGAACGGATATGTCATGATGCATTCGTTCTTCTTCATTGTTTATCTCATAGTACCACAAACTCTCATTTTCCCATGAAACAATTTCCACTGCTTCACCTCCGCCACCTGCCCATATAGCATCACCCGATATATCTGAAGATCTATGTGTTTTAACTAAATTTCCATTTTCTTGTATATAAGCAACATTTCCAGGAACTCGTCCTTCTTCTCCTTCCCATGAATGTACAATTTCGCCACAGTTATCTAACAATATCACGTCAGGTTGCCTATGTGCATACAATAAGTTATAACCATCGAATGACTTCCATGGCTTGTATGAAATTAAGCCTACAGTTCTTTGACTATAAGTAAATGAACCAATCAGTAAACATACAAGAAGGGTAAAAAGAGAATTATTCATTGATTACAGCAAATTTTAGTTGTTTAATAATTTTATCGTTGGATAAGAATAGAGCTAAATAAAGTGAGTTGTTGAGTTGGTGGGTATAATAGTCAAAGTTTCCATAGTTATCTATAGATACCTTTTCAACGAAAACACCTTGTATATCATATATGTATAATTGTAAATTATTAATGTTATTGTTTTTAACATGTAAGGTTTTATTATTCATATCGTGAAAAGCATCTAGTTCGTAAGACACTAATTCTTCGGTATGAACTAAGTCACAATTATCCGTAGGATTAATTTCAATTTTTTCTCCAGGAGTAAGATCTTTATCATCAAATCCTACAAAATCAGGCGTATATTTTATCAACTGGAAAACAGAATTTGAGCTCGTTTGCGGTGGATCACCTTGTTCAGAGATGAATGAACCCGACGGATTTTCATATCTCCATTCTATTCCTTGATTTTGATTTACTTCAAGAAATCTTCCACTGTTTCCTATGCATATTATTGTGTTTCCATTGGACAGTCTCTGACTACCTGAAATTCTTTGTGAGAAGAATGTTTGAGGGCCATTTTGTTCACCATAAACTATCGAAGAAGCTTGAGGTGCATATTTTGTTCCATTGAGGGTGTAATTAAATCCATCATATGGGAGTTCAACTTCTTCTATAGTTGTGTAATTTCCTCCAGGTCTATTTGGTCCGTTATTGAATACGAGAACATTTCCTTCACCTGGCAAACCTTCTTTTATCCAGTGTGAATCGTGTTGCCCATAAAAGACTTGTTCTGAAGCGTCTCCTGCTCCATATGCTTCAGGATTTCCCCATCGGTAAAGAATATCTCCACCCATTCCTGAGTTTCCACCTTCACCTGTTTTTGCTTCTTCTGTTGTTGTACTATGGTCGATTATCCAAAACTCAGCAAAGTTTCTACAATTAAGAATAATTTGGTCGAGTTGTGGATTATAATCTAGTGAATTACAATGCAGCCAGTCAGCAACTGCTTGTGAAGCACCATTCGTATAATTAATGTCAATTTTTTCAGGAAAATCAATTGGCTCGCCATAATTCACTAGTGTGTCGCTAACATCTTGAATTAAGTGATCGAAGACATCCCATTCCCATATCACTTCAAAACTATCTTGATCAATTGGTTTTATTTCTCTTATTCTTTCTGTGTAGATTCCTGAAGGAGAGCTTGTAATTCTACCTTTTTCTTCTGCCTCTTCAGGACTAATAAGCCCCCAACCTAGAACAAGAATATTACCATTAGGTAACATTTCGAAATCGTGATGCTTATGAAAGTCTGCCTTATTTATATCGTATCTAAAAATTAAATCACCTTCCCAAGTAAAACTCTCTAGAATACCTCCAATTCCTCCACCTGAAAAATTTACTGTACCTGATCTTCGACCGAAAATAAGATTGCCTTCTACATCAAGTTTACCCATCATTCCAGGAACACCATTGGTTTCCCAGTGATTTATCACTTGACCACATTCATCAATGATATACGTATCATCATTGGATAAAGGACTAAATATAATGTATCCGGGTTCTACATTTTCTCCGTATTCAACGACTCCTACGGTTTGTGATTTTGGGCTTAAGCCCAAAAAAATAAAAAATAGTATAAGTGTTTCTTTTAAGTACAAACTGTGTTTTGGTTTAATGCAGAAATCAGACTTTAAAAGTAATCTGTTTACTCAATAATACCAATTTTCTTAGCACGTTCATTCCACTTCTGTCGCGCATAAGCTTGTAGATCGGCAACATCATCGTTTTCGTCTGTAATCTCATAGCCTAATAAGGTCTCTATCGCATCTTCCAAAGAAACGATACCTGCAATAGATCCGAATTCGTTTGCAACAACAGCTAGGTGTTGATTCTCTCCATTCATGAAGTTGAAAAATTCACGAATCGTCTTATTGTCATTAATGATGGCGATTTTACGTTGAATAGTCGATAGAGTTTTATCTCCTTTCCCATCAATGATTCCTTTAAGTATATCGTCTTTTAAAACGAAACCTGAAAGTTGATCAAGATCCTTGGAATAGATAGGAATCCTTGAAAAAGGTGCATCTTTTTTATCATCGTAGTAGGCTTGTAAAGTCATATTGTCCTCTACTGAATGAATGACAGAACGAGGTGTCATAATATCTGTTACTTTCAAGTCATCCATGTTCAGAAGATTATTTATGATTACTTTTTCCTCGTTTACAAGAGCTCCACTTTCGCCTCCTAGATTAGTCATCGCCATGTAATCTTCTCTCGAAAATACTGAATGTACATCTTTAGATTTAAGGAACTTTGTGATGAATTCAGACAATAAAACGAATGGATATAGTAAGAAGATTATAACTTTTAAAGCTGAAATCGTAAAAGGTGTCAAGCCTTTCCAGTAAGTTGCACCTAAAGTTTTCGGAATTATCTCCGAAAGAATTAAGATTAATAAAGTCATTACTGCTGCAATAATTCCTTCCCATGGAACATTGAATCCTGCAATATTAGCAGCATCATCACCGAAGACGATAGATGCTTGAGCACCAACACCTATAGCACCAACAGTATGTGCAATAGTATTTAGTGTTAATATTGCTGAAAGAGGACGATCAATATTCTTTTTATAGTGATCGATTTTTTTACCTAATTCAGGTTTTTCAGACATCATCCTACTTGCAAATGAAGGTGTGATGGAAAGTAATACTGCCTCCAGAATAGAGCATAGAAATGAAAATGCAATCGAGAGGATGAAAAATATAATTAATAAACCCATTTGTTTTTATTTAAGCTCGAAATTACGCCAAGCAACTAACATATAAAAGAAAAAAGATATGTTTATTGGATTTATACATATAGTATAAAATTATATGTGTTTTTATACATATTCGATAAAACAGCAATAGTACACCAATTACCTTTGTAAAATCAAACTTATTAAATCTGTGAAAATAGATGTAAATAACATTACAGAATGACTTTATTAAAGAGCGATTTGCCCATTAATATTTGAAAAACCTGCTACACTTTAGAAAAATTAAACACAATTGAAAATAATACATACTTGAAAATTTTTTATTGACAAACATTCTGGATTAATCACACTATGAGAACTCCTTTAAAAAAAACCTTGGGTCATAAACCTAAGGTTTTTTGAGTTTGTAGCACTTTCTAAAGCTCTTCTAATATTTTGTTTACTTCAAGAAATTTCATCGCATCCTTCTGTGTTATATTAAAATATACCTAATTTGGGTTTCCAAATCATTAGATTAATTGAATGAACAAATCTGTAATAAGAGAAATTACTGATATTACAAAACCATCGCGAGTCGTAATTCCTATTGTGCTAGGAATGCTTGTGGTTGTATATATGCTTTATTCAAAGTTTGACATCGAGCAATTCCAAAGCTTGTCCTGGAATAGTAGATCAATACTTTATATTTTATTAGCATTATTTATATATGCATTAAGGCACTTAGTATTGAGTTTGCGCTTAAGATTTATGACTGATAAGGAATTTAGTATAAAGAAATGTGTACAGTTAATGTTTATATGGGAATTTGCTGCAGCCATTTCTCCTTCGGCGATTGGCGGGGCTGCAACTGCGATCATATTCCTGTCTCAAGAAAAACTTTCTACAGCAAAATCTATGACTGTTGTACTTTACTCTGTTGTTCTAGAATCAAGCTATTTTTTTATATCGGTAATTGTAGGCTTGCTTTTGTTTGGTTCTATTATGATTCATCCTGGAGTAACTGATATATTTTCTGCGAATGGATATGGCATCACATTTTTAATTGTTTTCGCTTTTATGATGTCATATGGATTTTTCTTTTTCTATGGCCTTTTCATAAACCCTAAGAGCATTAAGAAATTACTCTTTTTCATAGCTAAAATTGGGTTTTTAAAACGTTGGAAACATAAAATAGAGAAAACGGGTGATGATATAGTAGCATCTTCAAAACTTTTAAAGACTAAAAATATAGGGTTCCATTTAAGGAACTTAGTTTTGACGGGATATGCTTGGTTTAGCAAGTTTCTTATGGTTCCGCTTCTTATATACGCAGTCATTCAAGAAATAGAGCCTTCAATATGGGATACTGTATTGATGACTATGCGTGATCAAGCAATGTATATGATTACTGCTTTTAGTCCTACTCCTGGTGGTTCAGGTGTGGCTGAGGCATTGTTTGATAATTTTTTTAATGACTATATTAATGTAACAGCAGCAACGATTATAGCTATTCTGTGGCGTTTGATAACTTATTACTTTTATCTATTTGCTGGATTTATTATTACGCCTTTATGGTTTAAGCAATTACTTGAAAAGAAAAGGTTACAGACTAATAAATGATTTTGGGCTTTAAGCCCAAAGCAATTTTACAAAAGATTATTAACGTCTTTTTCTTCTATTTTTATTTTGCTTTTTACTAAATAATTGAGACTTCCCCTTTTTCATTTTCAGATTACCATAACGATCTGTTTTGGGTCCAACATTATGTTCTGCCTCACATCCTATTTTTCTAGCACAAGAAGAAGTACTTACAGTTGTAAAACTAAGTGCAAATAGTAGTGCAAGTATGCTAAAGGTTCTTTTTTTAGGCCAAAATTTCATATAGATTGTTTAAAAAAAATTATTGTTAAAGTGAAATGTGTTATTCATTTCCTAATAATAAAATATAATAAATGGGCAAATACATTTTTAATCGCTTATAATTAATAACCAAAATGAACTTTAGTTCATTATGTTATTAGTGATGTAAATTAGGGTTACTAATAAAAATCATCGAATCTAAGCTCTATTTTCTTTGAGTTAGATTCTATTGTAGCTTATTATCTAAGTAGAAGCAATATTAAATATTAACGTTCTCTACGATTTGTAATGCTCAATTTAACCATTTCACAGTCTTATAATAAGACACAAAATAAGCATTTAGTACCTATTTAACGATTGAAAAATATGTTGTCCACAAAAAAAAGTGATATTTTTTGACTTTTGAACAGTAAAACAGCTTAAAAAAAGGAAATAGTATTTCTAAAACGTGTGTTTTATGATTAATTTATTGATTATCAATAAATTATGTGTGTTTTGCTGTTTTTTAATTGTCGTTGCAATTAAATGAAAATTGAATAAATCACTTCAAACTTTGCTCAAATGCAAGTATGATAGGTGTTTCAAGATAAAAAAAGGTATTATTTTATTTGTATGACAAAAATATAGATATATCTTTGCCTGTGTTCAAAATTATTTCACCTAATAAAAATTTTTAATATGAACAAAGGAGATTTAGTAGATGCAGTTGCAAAAAGTGCAGACTTAACAAAAGCACAAGCTGGAGAAGCAGTAAGCGCTGTTTTTTCTACAATTGAGGGTTGCCTTAAGAAAGGAGATAAAGCTTCATTCGTAGGTTTTGGTACTTTTTCAAGTAACAAAAGAGCAGCTAGAGAAGGTAGAAACCCTGCAACAGGAGCTACTATTCAAATCGCTGCTAAGAACGTTATTAAGTTCAAAGCTGGGAAAGGATTATCTGACGCAGTAAATTAATGTGGATATATACTCCAATTGAAAATTAATCTAGATTAATTTGTAAGGCAATCGCATAGCGGTTGCCTTTTTTTTTGCTTTAGTATTATAAACTTAAAACTATATTCTTTTCGACTTAAGCTTGCGAATGATCTCTTCGTAATGGTCGAAAATATGAATACAAGGCTCTGCTAATGATTTTTTCCACTTAGCTAGTATCTCATGTCGTTTCTTACCATAAATTTTTCGCAGAAAAATATGAGTAATACGTTCTTTGTATTTCTCTTTTAATTCTGCAAAAATATATGGATCATGTTCTGCGCCATCACCAAGCAATACAAACTCCGATTGAGGAAAACGATTTAATAGTTTTTCAATGATATAGTGTTTATGGCTAGCTACTTTTTCAGGAATAATCGTATTTTCTTTTCCATAATCCCGCAAGAATAAAGGTCCATTTTGGAATTTATTGAATTCCAAGAATCTTCTTAAGTATTCATAAAGATTAAAAGGTGAGTTCGATACATAAAAAACAGGATACTCTTTATCATCACTTAAAAGATGCAAGAATTCATTAGCTTGACTAATCATCTTTCTATTTTCAAAACCCACCATTACAGAATTGTAAACCATGGCAACTTTGGAAAGTACATTGGTATGGATGATGGTATCATCTATGTCACTGATGATTATACGCTTTGGAATTCCTGGATTTATAATTTCACCTTGAAAAAAAGTATCGGTGATATTATAACGATCACTTCGTATTTCTAGGATTTTAAAACTTATGGGAAGCACTTTTTCACTTTTCGCAGGTAGTGGAATCTCTTCGTCTAAAACAATAAATCCTTCTTTATTGGATTCTACAATAAATGTATGATTAAGAAAATTTATTTGAACCTTAGCATATGGAATCTCTGAACTTACCCACCTTTTAAGGCTCGCGCCAAAAAGAGAGAGTCTATTGGATTTTTTCCAATTAATCTTGAAGTGCTTCATTACCCTTGCTAGGCAATAGATTTTATTACCTGCAAGATACCCTCTGTAGGGTTTAATGATAGCTGTATTAGTATTTAAAAGCATTAGTTT
Source organism: uncultured Saprospiraceae bacterium (assembly GCA_964566605.1). Classification (GTDB taxonomy): domain Bacteria; phylum Bacteroidota; class Bacteroidia; order Chitinophagales; family Saprospiraceae; genus JAHDFB01. Next base: position 17,607 of record CAZMKA010000002.1, read on the forward strand.
AATTAGGGGAAATATAAAAGTAGAATTAATGTATGAGATGATAAAGAAATTCCGGTTTTAATTCATTAAAAGAATGACGGATATTCTAAATCTTTAAATATTTGCTTATAATATGAAAAAGGGTCAGGAAATTTTTTAAAGTGAAGCTAACTTCTACATTGTAAATCAATGTTTAATATATTTAATATATCAATAATATGATATAGATATATAAATATTTAATATATTTATCTTTTACAACTAATTTTGCAGCGAAAAATAGATAGGCTTTTATGAGTGAAGTGCAATATACAGAAGATAATATACGGTCATTAGACTGGAAAGAGCATATACGAATCAGACCTGGTATGTATATTGGAAAACTAGGTGATGGATCTAGTGTAGATGATGGTATTTATATCCTTATAAAAGAGGTTATCGATAACAGTATCGATGAATATGTGATGGGACATGGTAAGAAAATCGAAATCAATCTTGCTGACGGCGAACTTACAGTGCGTGACTGGGGTAGAGGTATTCCTTTAGGAAAAGTGGTTGATGTTGTATCCAAAATTAATACAGGTGGTAAATACGATTCAAGAGCTTTTAAGAAGTCTGTTGGACTTAACGGTGTAGGATTGAAAGCAGCTAATGCTTTGTCTACATATTTTCGAGTAGAAGCTTCAAGAGATGGGAAAACAAAGTATGCTGAATTTAGTGAAGGGGTTTTGACCGAAGAGTCAAAAATTCATAAGACTGGTGAAGAAAATGGAACTAAAATCGTTTTCAGACCTGATCCTACCATTTTTAAAAACTACCGATTTCGTGCTGAATACATAGAAAATCAACTTTGGAATTACGCATACTTGAATGCTGGATTACGTATAAAATTTAACGGTAAAACTTTTTACAGTAAAAATGGACTATTAGACCTACTAGAAAGAAAAACGAATCCAGAAGAACTTAGATATCCTATTTTTCACATAAAGGATGAAGATATAGAATTTGCAATATCTCATGGAAATGCATATGGAGAGGAATATTATTCATTCGTAAATGGTCAGAACACAACTCATGGAGGTACACACTTAGCTGCTTTTCGTGAAGGAATTGTAAAAGGAATTCGTGATTTTTATAGCAAGAATTTCGAAACTAAAGATATCCTTGCTTCTGTAATAGGGGCTATAAGTGTTCGTGTTGAAGAACCTGTTTTCGAGTCACAAACTAAAACTAAACTCGGTTCCATTAATATGGGCCCTGAACTCCCTACAGTACGAACTTTCGTCAGTGAATACGTAAAAAATAAGTTGGGAAACCACTTGCATAAAACACCTGCAACTGCTGAAGCTTTATTAAAAAGAATACAGCAAAGTGAGCGAGAAAGAAAAGATATTGCAGGCATAAAAAAACTAGCAAATCAACGTGCCAAAAAAGCAAATCTTCACAATAAAAAACTAAGAGATTGTCGAATTCATTTCGATGATAAAAAGAAGAAAGTTACAGAAGAAGAAAAGCTAAATACGACCATCTTTATTACGGAGGGTGATAGTGCCAGTGGGTCTATTACTAAAGCGAGAGATGTAATGACACAAGCTGTTTTTTCACTAAGAGGTAAACCTTTGAATTGTTATGGTCTAACAAAGAAAATCGTTTACGAAAATGAAGAATTGAACTTGTTACAACATGCACTTAATATAGAAGATGGTATTGAGTACTTAAGATATAATCGTGTGGTTATTGCAACAGATGCCGATGTCGATGGTATGCATATTCGTCTATTGCTTTTAACCTTCTTTTTACAATTTTTTCCAGACCTTGTTAAGAATGGTCACTTATTTATTTTATCTACGCCTTTATTCCGTGTAAGAGACAAGCAAAAGACCTTTTATTGTTATTCGGAAAAGGAAAAGCAAGAAGCTGTGGAGAAGCTAAGAGGGAAGCCAGAAATTACTCGATTTAAGGGACTTGGTGAGATTTCTCCCGACGAATTTGGTGACTTTATAGGTGTTAATATTCAGCTAGAGCCAGTATTCCTTCCTGAAGGCTCTAAAATAGAAGAAGTGTTGAAATATTACATGGGTAAAAATACACCAGAACGTCAAAAATTCATTATCAATAACTTGAAGGTTGAAGAAGATCTAGTCAAAGAAAATGAAGTTATTGATTTAGAAGATAGTGAAGACAAAGTCGCTTCAGCTGAGTCAAAATAATAGCTTCTTTCTGCCTTTTTGTCTTGCATTTTTTTGCATTTGTGCAAGATTGGCGTAAATTATTCGTATTTCATCTCATGGAATAATATTTGACTCTATTAGTTATGTAAATACGAAAAGAGATGTTTGATAAAAAAATAAAGTTCTCAGGAAATAGAGATTTCATTCCTATGTTCAATATACCGGACGATAATCCTGAGAAAGTAAATGCTGCTGATTTAGCTAATAACTTACCTGTTTTAGCACTAAGGAATACTGTACTTTTCCCCAGTGTTATCGTTCCTATTACTGTGGGTAGAGAAAAGTCGCAACAAGCTATACAGTCGGCTTTGAAGGCAGATAAAATTATAGGAGTTGTTTCACAGATTGATAGTGCTATCGAAGATCCTACTGAGCAAGAACTTTTCGACATAGGTGCTTATGCCCGTATATTAAAACAGATAAAAATGCCTGATGGTTCGATTACTGTAATCTTACGAGGGCTAGAGCGATTCGAAGTAGTAGGATATACGAAAACGGAGCCTTATCTTGAAGCCACTGTTAATCCATTGGTTAATGCTGATGTTAGTGATGAAATTCAATTAACTGCACTCGTAACAAGTATCCGCGAGATTTCACATAAGATTATCGACTTGTCACCCCAGCTTCCGAAAGAAGCATCAATGGTGCTTGATAATATTAATGATAATGATTTCCTTTTTAATTTCATTTCGAGTAATCTGAATCTTTCTGTTGATGAAAAACAAAAGATTCTCGAACAACGTAGCCCAAATGCAAAGGCGGAAAAAATTCTCGCTAAACTAAATAAGGAGCTACAATTACAAGAAGTGAAATCTCAAATTGAATCCAAAGTTCAAGGTGATATAAATAAGCAACAAAGAGATTTTTTACTCAACCAGCAGTTGAAAACTATTCAAGAGGAACTGGGTCAAAATCCGAATAAAGAGGAGCTTCACACACTTGAGTTAAAAGCAAAAGATAAAAATTGGTCAGAGGAGATAGGAGTAGCTTTTCAAAAGCAATTGGCTCGAGCCAAAAGGACAAATCCACAAGTAGCTGAATATTCGGTTCTATTGAATCATCTGGAATTAATGTTGGATTTACCGTGGAATGAATATACGGAAGATAACTTCGACTTGAAAGAGGTGCAGGCGATATTGGATAAAGATCATTATGGCTTGACTGAAGTCAAAAAACGTATTTTGGAACATCTTTCAGTTCTTAAGTTGAAGGGTAATATGAAAGCACCAATTATATGCTTGGTAGGTCCTCCAGGAGTAGGTAAAACATCACTTGGTAAGTCAATAAGTACAGCGTTAAACAGGAAATTTGTTCGAGTTTCATTAGGAGGTTTGCATGATGAAAGCGAGTTAAGAGGGCATAGAAAGACTTATATAGGTGCAATGCCTGGACGAATTATCAAGTCTATCAAAAAAGCAAAATCTAGTAATCCAGTATTTATTTTGGATGAGATTGATAAATTGGGGTCGAATTTTAGAGGCGATCCATCTTCTGCGTTTTTGGAGATACTTGATCCAGAGCAAAACGATAGTTTTCACGATAACTATCTAGACTTAGAATATGATTTAAGTAAAGTACTTTTCATAGCTACAGCTAACTCGCTTAATACAATTCAGCCAGCATTGCGAGATAGAATGGAAATCATCAGTTTGGAAGGTTATAGCGTTGAAGAAAAAATTCAGATAGCTAAAAAGCATTTATATGAAAAGCAACTCGAAGAGCATGCTTTAACTAAGGAGGATGTAAGCTTAACTGATGACATTTTGGAACACATTGTTCAGCATTATACAAAGGAGAGTGGGGTAAGAAACTTAAGCCGTAAAATAGCAGGCGTAATGCGAGGAGTTGCAAAGCGCAAGGCTTTTGACGAAAAGTACAATGTTAAGTTGAAAAAACAAGATATAGAAGATATTTTGGGGCCAACCCTTTTCGAAAATGATAAATATACAGTCCAGCAAGTACCCGGTGTAGCAGTAGGATTAGCATGGACTCAAGTAGGAGGCGATATACTTTTTATAGAGGCAAGTGGAAGCAAAGGGAAAGGGAAGTTAACCTTAACAGGGAATCTAGGAGACGTTATGAAGGAGTCAGCAACAACTGCTTTGTCTTTCATAAAAAGTAATGCGGATAAAATAGGATTGAAAATAGAGGATATAAATAACACAGATATTCATATCCATGTACCTCAAGGTGCTATTCCGAAAGATGGTCCTAGTGCAGGAATTACTATGTTGTCAGCAATTACATCTTTATTAAAAGGTAAGCCAATTCGTGAGAAATTGGCGATGACTGGAGAAATAACGTTAAGAGGTAAAGTTTTACCTGTTGGTGGAATAAAGGAAAAAATACTTGCTGCCAAAAGAGCGGGATTAACGGATATCATGTTATGTGCAGAAAATAAAAAGCATATCGATAAGATTGAAAAGGATTTTATAAAAGGAGTTAGCTTTCATTATGTTGAAGATATGATGGAAGTATTGAAAATCGCTTTGGATAAGTCTTAATTCTCTCATTTTGAGTTAAGTTCTCGTTAAAATTTGCTTAGCCAGATGAACATAAGTATTTTAGTGACGTTCGATAATTAGAAGATCGAAATTTATGAAAAAGAACCTATTATATACTTTCGTGCTTTGCCTGTTCTCAATAGGGGCTTTCGCCCAAATTATGCCTATTGATGAAGATGAGGTAATTCAGTTTTCAGGTGCCGTGATTACTGCAGACGAAACTGGAGATATGATTCCTCTCCCATACACAAATGTTGCTATAAAAGGAACAAGAAGAGGTGCTGTGTCAGATATAGATGGATTCTTTTCTTTCGCTGCTCTACAAGGTGAGACTGTTACTTTTTCAAGAATAGGATATCAAACCGTTGAGTTTATAATTCCTGATACCTTATCAAGAAATTTATATTCAATTGTTCAGATTATGAGCGAAGACACTATTTTACTTCCGGAGACTGTTATTTTTCCTTGGCCAAGTAAAAAGCATTTCGAAATTGAATTTCTTGCCTTGGATGTTAGCGATATTCAACGTGAAGCTGTAGAACAGAATTTATCGGAAGATAAGATTGCTGAATTACGAGAAAACATGCGACCTGATGGAGCTGAAGCAAGCAGACTAGTCTTAGGACAAACAGCATCTGATTTCAGGTATAGCGGACAATTCAAGCCACAAAGAATATTTGATCCATTGGCGTGGAGGCAATTTATCCAGGCATGGAAACGTGGTGATTTCAAAAATAAGGAAGTTGAGAAACCTATCGAATTAGAATCTGCTGCTGATCGCAGAAAAGCAGAGAATAATCCATTCGATAAAGGTAATAACTAGTTTATTTCTCTGCAGCTTTTTCTTCCGCTTTACTTTTAGGGGGTACGAGATATCTCTGAACAAAATTCTTCATCTCGTCAACCATGTCAGGAGAACCTATTGCTATAGTAACTCGCTGATGGATATGTTTCATAGGAATGTCAAGAATTCTATCAAGTTTGCAATTCATAGCTTTTCCTCCTGCTTGCTCTACAATGAATGCAAGTGGATTACACTCGTATAAAAGTCTCAGTTTACCTTGAGGATACTTTCTAGTATTAGGATATAAAAATATACCTCCTTGAAATAATATTCTATGAATGTCTGATGCCATTGAACCAATGTAACGTAATCGCAAGTTCATGTCACAACAATAATCTATGTATCGTCTCATTTCGACATCAAACTTTAGATAATATCCTTGATTCACAGAGTAGTAATTGCCTCTATCGGGAATTTGAATGTTCCTATGTGATAAACAGAATTCACCAATTGTAGGATCAAGTGTGAAACCATTTACTCCATTTCCTGTAGAATATACAAGTAAAGTTGAAGTTCCGTATAATACATATCCTGCAGCAACTAAGTCAGATCCTTTTTGCAGGAAGTCTTCTTTATTTACCTCTTCATTCTCATTGGATTTTCTTCTGTAGATCCCGAAAATCGTACCTACTGATACATTTACATCTATGTTTGATGAACCATCAAGTGGGTCAAAAACAACGACATATTTACCTGAATTTTTACCATCTATCCCTGAAATAGGAATGAAGTCTTCATTTTCTTCAGAAGCTAAACCACAGCATTCTCCACTGTTCTTCAAACATGAAATCAACTTTTCGTTGGCATAGATGTCAAGTTTTTGAACAATGTCACCTGAAGCATTTTCTACTTTTGCAACGCCGAGGATATTTAGTAATCCTGCTTTATTAACTTCTCTGTTAATGATTTTAGCAGCAACACCTATATCTCTCAGAAGACCAGTTAACTCCCCAGTGGCATATTGAAAATCGTTTTGTCTTCTTATAATAAACTCGTCAAGAGTTACAATTTCATTCATGTTAGTTGATTTCAAGTTAAACCAATTGTTCTCTTCAATATTGATTTTTTAATAAAAACACGAGGTTTAATCTTCTTCTATTATATGCTAAAGTTCAACATTTAATATGATAATATTACTGCTTTAGTAATTATATTCTAATTTTTCAAGTTTGTGATTTTCTTTGAAGTTGTCTTTAAATGCTTTGAGTAAGTTTTTTGCAGTTTCTTCATAAGCCGCTTTGTCTTCCCAGTTATTATATGGATTAAGAATTTCCGATGGAACATTTTTACAACTTTCTGGTATTTCTAATCCAAAGAAATTTTCTGTTGTGAAAGTTGTTTCTTTCATTTCGTTATTCAATACAGCTTGAATTAGAGATCTAGTATAAGGTAAGTTTATTCTATTGCCGACACCATAGGATCCTCCTATCCATCCTGTATTTACAAGCCATACATTCGTATTATGTTCTTCCATCTTATTTCCCAGCATTTCAGCATATTTTATTGGCTTCAAAGGTAAAAATGGAGCTCCGAAACATGAAGAGAAAGTCATTTGTGGTTCTTTAACACCCGTTTCTGTTCCAGCAACCTTTGCAGTGTATCCAAGTAGGAAGTAATACATAGCTTGATTAGTATTCAACTTTGATAGTGGAGGTAAAACGCCAAATGCATCACATGAAAGGAAAAAGATATTTTTAGGATGTCCACCTTTTGATGGTGTCATTATGTTTTCAATGTGGTGAATAGGGTAAGAGACTCTTGTGTTTTGTGTGATTTTAGTGTCTGAATAATCAGGAGTAAGCGTATTTTGCATGAATCCTATGTTCTCAAGTATTGCACCATTTTTTATCGCATTAAAGATTTCAGGTTCTTTTTCTGCACTAAGGTCAATCGTTTTAGCATAACATCCTCCTTCAAAATTAAATACACCTTCTTCAGACCAACCATGTTCATCGTCACCAATTAGTTTCCTATTCGGATCTGTTGAAAGTGTTGTTTTTCCTGTTCCTGATAAACCGAAGAAAATAGCAGTATCTCCAACCTTACCTACATTAGCAGAGCAATGCATAGGGAGTACATTTTCTTGAATTGGTAAAGTGTAATTAAGTACGGAAAAAATACTTTTTTTGATTTCACCTGTATAGCCACTTCCACCTATAAGTACCATTTTCTCAGAGAAATTAACGATAGTGAAATTGTGCTGTCTAGTTCCATGTTTTTTGGCATCAGCCATAAATTCTGGCAGACAAAGAACAGTCCAATCTGCCTTGAAATTTTCTAATTCACTTTCGGAATAATTGTGAAACATATTATGAGCAAATTGACAGCTCCATGGGAATTGAGCAATTACTCTAACATTCAACTTGTACCGAGGATCAGCACAAGCAAAGACATCCTGAACAAAAAGCTCTTTGTTTTTAACAAAAGCAGTCATCTCATCAAATAAGATTTTGTAATGACCGATAGATATGGGTTGATTAATATCATTCCAATCAACAGAATTTTCTGTTATAAAGTCATTAACAATGAATTTGTCCTTTGGGGATCTGCCTGTAAATTCGCCTGTCTTAATTACAAGGGCACCATTGTCTGCAAGAACTCCTTGTTCATTTTGTAAGCATTGGTTGATAAGTTTTTCTGGACTGAAATTCCAATTGGTTTTTTGGCAAACTAAATCATGTCCGTTACTTAAAGTTAGTGCTTTAGATGTCATATGCTATAATTATTCTTTTAAGATTCATATTGACGATTTAGTGATTTTATAATTTCAGGGCTTTCGCCCAAATGACTTACGCCATTTTGTTTTAAATACAACACAAATTTCAAAAAAATATTTCAAGAAGCATAATCAATACAATATTTTATAGTGCGCAAAAAGCTTTTGAAACGATAAAATACTTATCATATATTTGGTAATATGAGTCAAATGCAAATTTTCTAAATGGTTATTTTGAAAAGGACTAGTCAAAATAACTTTTTTTGAAAAACTTAATTTTTTTCCCAAATTATCTTAACATGCCTGATTTCATTGAGTTTGTTTCAAAAAAAGATATTGAATTTATTTTTGGGTAAGTGTAACGAAGCGAAACGCAAGCCTTTTCTCTTTTATAAATCTACATTATAATATATTTGTTTCTTTATTCACAAATCAATAATATAAAGTGAAAGTAATAGATCACTTCAAACAGTCTAAAGGTGAGACTCTTATTTCATTTGAGGTTTTACCTCCTTTAAAAGGAGGAAGTATCGATACTATTTTTAATAGTCTTGATCCTTTAATGGAATTTAAGCCACCTTTCATTGATGTTACTTATCACAGAGAAGAGTTTGTGTATAATCAACGTCCTAGTGGGTATTATGAAAAAACTGCAATCAGGAAACGGCCAGGGACAGTAGGGATTTGTGCATCGATTATGCATAGATATGGAGTGGATGCAGTTCCACATCTTATATGTGGGGGTTTTTCAGTGGAGGAAACTGAAAATGCATTAATTGATCTTAAATTTCTTGGGATTGATAATGTTTTAGCATTAAGAGGAGATGCTCGTCATTTCGAAGATAAGTTTGTTCCTGAGCCGAATGGTCATAACTATGCAGTAGACTTAGTACACCAAATCACAGATATGAATAAAGGTGTTTATCTGGATGCATCTATAGAGAATGGTTCGAAGTCAGACTTTTGTATAGGAGTTGCGGGATATCCAGAAAAGCATTTTGAATCACCAAATTTAGAGGTAGATTTGAGATATACAAGGAAAAAGATTGAAGCAGGTGCTGACTATATAGTTACACAAATGTTTTTTGATAATAAGCGATATTTTCAATTTGTTGAAGCGTGTAGAAAAGAGGGTATTAATGTGCCCATTGTTCCTGGACTTAAACCATTGACTAGAAATTATCAATTGAATTCAATACCAAGAAGGTTTTTTATTGATATGCCTGATGATTTAGCAGCAGAAGTTCTTAAAGCTAAGTCGAAAGATGCGGTTAAAGAGATAGGAATCGAGTGGTGTATTCAACAATCTAAGGAGTTGAAAGAGGCAGGAGTTCCATGTTTGCATTATTATACCATGGGAGATTCGAATACAACTAAGAAAATTGTTAGCTCACTTTAAGCTAATATTAGCATACATGAATACTATTTTTATCTTTACGATTTAATTAATCTCTCATTAAAATTAAAATGTTGGAAGTCAAATTATTCTCAGGTACAGGTTCAAAGGTTTTGGCGAATGAAATCAGTGATCATTATGGTTACGAACTAGGGTCACTAGACACCAAAAAGTTCAGTGATGGTGAAATGCAGGTTATTATTAATGAATCTGTAAGAGGAAGTTATGCATTTTTCATTCAATCTACTTTTGCGCCAGCAGATAATTTATTGGAGTTATTGTTGATGATAGATTCTGCAAAGCGTGCATCAGCTGGATATATTACAGCTGTCATTCCTTATTTTGGTTATGCGAGACAAGATAGAAAGGATAAACCTAGAGTACCAATTTCGGCTAAATTGATGGCGGATGTTATTGAAGCTGCAGGAGCTAATCGTATAATGACTATGGATTTTCATGCGGATCAGATTCAAGGATTCTTTGATATTCCAGTTGATCACTTAAAGAGTGAAGCAATATTTATTCCGCATCTTAAGAAGATGAATCTTGATAACGCTATTTTTGCATCGCCGGATGTAGGTGGAGTGAAAAGAGCAAGAAGTTATGCTAAGTATTTTGAAAAAGACTTAGTAATTTGTGATAAAGAAAGACGAATTGCAAACGAAGTTGCTAACATTACTGTGATAGGAGAGGTTAAAGGAAAAGATGTAATATTAGTAGATGATATAGTAGATACAGCTGGTACTTTATGTAAAGCTGCTGATAAATTAATGGAGAAAGGAGCGAAGAGCGTACGTGCTTTATGCACCCACCCAGTGCTTTCAGGAAAAGCTTATGATAATTTAAAAACATCTAAGCTTTCGGAACTTATTGTTACTGATACAATTCCATTAAAGCAAAAATCAGCTAAAATAAGAGTGTTGTCTTGTGCTAAGTTATTTGCAAGAGCAATACGTAATACTCATGAGTACAAGTCAATTGCAGCATTATTTGTTGAATAATATTTTAATATAATTTCGAAATATCCAAATATTAAATCTATCTTTGCAGTCCATTTTGAAAAAGGTCGATTAACGACCAGAAAATTGTTGTTATGGAAACCGTAAATGTACAAGGACAAAGTAGATCACTAGGGTCTAAAAATGCAAAGAATATTAGAAAAGAAGGTAAGATACCTTGTGTTCTATATGGACAAGATGGCACTACGCATTTTGCTACAACTCATAAAGATGTAAAGCCATTGGTTTATACACCAGACTTTAAACTAGCGGAGATAGATATCGACGGTAGTAAAGTAAGGACTATAATCAAAGATATACAGTTCCACCCTGTAACTGACGCGATCGAGCACATCGATTTTCTTCAGTTAAAAGATGGCGTACCCGTAAAGGTTAGTATTCCTCTTAAAACTAAAGGAGTTTCTGAAGGTGTTAAGACTGGAGGTAAATTAATTCAGCAAGTAAGAAAAATCTTAGTAAAGACTCTACCTGAGCATTTACAAGAAGAGTTATATGTTGATATTTCTTCTTTAGAATTAGGACAGAGCGCAAGAGTAAGAGATATAGAAGTTTCTGAGCATATGCAAATAATGAACCCACCTGCAACACCTGTTGTAATGGTAGAGGTACCAAGAGCATTAAGATCAGCACAAACTTTAGCTGAAGGCGAAGAAGGAACAGAAGAAGATGTAGCAGCTCCTGCAGCAGAATAATAATATTTTATTAAAATATATAAAGTCTCATCTATTCATTTAGGTGAGGCTTTTTTTATTGGGGTTTACCCCCAAAAGGCTTTCAATCTCTAAGTCTACCATTCAATTCAGAGTAGAACGGAAAGGTAGTTGATGCATCTAAAGCTATAAATTACTATTTCGGAATTATAAATCTATAATACTATCTTTAGAGAATGAAAATAGGATGGTTTCAATATGATATTAAATGGAAGGATTGCATGGCGAACCTTTCAAAAATAAAAGAAGCATTACAATCTTGTAAAGAATTGTTTGATATTCTTGTATTGCCTGAAATGTTTGATACGGGATTTGTTCTAGAGCCGCAATCAATAGAGAATAGAAATCAAACAGAAGTGCTAAAACGTATGCAAGAAATTTCTATAACGTATAAAATTGAAATCTTCCTATCCATGATATGGAAGGAAAATAATTGCTTTACAAATAGAGCATTTTACATAAATGGAGACGACTTCACTTATTATGACAAGGTTCATCTTTTTGCTCCAGGTGGAGAAAGTCTTAATTTTAAAGCAGGTGAAGAACGTAAAGTCATTAAGACTGTTAAGGGGATTTCAATTTTACCATTAATATGCTATGACTTACGATTTCCTGAAATTTCTAGAAATAAAGGTGACATAGATGTAATAATTTACATGTCATCTTGGCCTGAAACTAGGACTTATCATTGGGATACATTACTTAAAGCGCGAGCGATAGAAAACCAATGTTATGTTTTAGGAGTCAATAGGATAGGAAAGGATGGAAATCAATTAAATTACATAGGACATTCAAATCTTATAGACTATTACGGAAATGAAGTAGCTATAATTAGAAATAATGAAAATAGTAGGCAAAAAATTAGTATTGCACACCTTGATTTCCATAAAATGTATGCTTACAGAAATAAATTACCATTCCTGCGAGATATTATGTAGATTAACTAGCTGATTTTAATGAGCTATTAATACGAATAGGAGTGAAAGGGAAATCTCTTTTCCATTTCAAGTTAATCATATCAATTAGTAAATGATTCAATAGCGTAATTGATTCACTACCCACACCTGTTATAATCTCTGTCTTATCTCCATTAAATAAAGTAAGTAAAATACTTATTTCATTATTAAATACAGGATTCTGATCACATCTGATTATTAATAAAGGTGCTTCTGAATAGGTTTCTCTCAACTTTACTAAAGCATTCTGAATACTCTTCATCTCGAAAAGCTCCAAGCCAATATTTGATTCAATACGTATATCCATAATAATAAGTTATATATATTCTATACCTGTTCAGACGATGAAAAGTTGCTTTTTAGCATAAAAAAATATCGTTTTATAAAAAATTTAATATGTAATTAACATATTGCTAATCAATAGTTAAAAGATATAAGAAAATTAATATGAGGAATATTTCTTTATATTTTCCCTTTTAAAGGCTATGATAGATACCACTTCTAAAGCAGAAAGATATTAGAATAAACTAGTTGTTATAAGTCTGAATCTAATCGTTTTTGCCATATCCAAATTAACTAAAGGGATATCTTGTAAATTTGATTGTTTTCATCCCACAATTCTAACCAATATTTAAATCGAACTCTATCAGAAATGTACATTCGGTCCGTTGAGATAAATTCTAATACATATACTTCTTTGTTTTCAATCCTACTATGTTTGCTATGATTATCCTGGTGATTAATCGTAATTGTTCTTTTGAAAATTGCTTGGTTTACCGTTTTTAATTCGCTGTAACCTGCAATGATTCTGTAATTAGTTTTAACTCCACCCATTTGGTCCGTTAAGTTTTGAGACTGAGAAGATGTGAAGGATAGTGAAAGAAAAAGGGCGAAAATAATGCCTCTTGCTTGAGAGATGGAAAGAATATTCATGTGCTTTTTCTTTTAAAAATAAAGCATATAAATACACGTTCGTTTTAATGAAAAGTTAATTAGGAAAATCTTATCATTTTATTGTTAGGAAAGTATTGTTCCCGTGTACTTCTTTGTCATGAATTTTTATCCTTTTTCATCTATTCACTGCTAGGATCGAATATTCCAATAACTACATTGGACTTGAATACATTTCGTTCTTTTGTAACTGGATTTCGATGTTCCATTTTTAAAGGAACCGTTATGAAATCTTCATCGGTATACGTAGAGAGGGAATCTCTTATAGGAAAGAAGTCCTCATGCTGAGAGATCGTTTGAATGACTTCTAACGTATCATTGCTTTTTACTGTTAGAGTTTTTGAAAAGTGAAGCGTTGTATTTCTTGGGTATTATATCGTATCCAAAGAAATAATCCCTACTTTTTCTGTTTGACAATAATAAATGTTTAAACTGGCCTGTTGATAATACCTAGAAAAGAATTCTGATAAAGTGATTTTTTTATCTACAAGGTCGGTTTTAGAACTCTTTAAGAGTTGAAAAATGGAATCTTTCTTTGCTTGATTTCCAAAACAAGAAACAGACCCTTTTGTCAATGTATCTAATGCATATATACTTTTCTCAAAACCATTTCCTGCTTCTATTTCTTCCGTAAAGACCTTGAAAATCGGCTTTAATTTTCTGTTAGGAATCGCATGGTTTATTGTATGTCCATTGATTCGTAATTGATAATCTAGACCATCGATTATCCATTGGTCTAGTATTTTTTCAGCCTCACATGGAGCAGTACATTGTACACAAAACAAAGGAAGAATAATCCATGCCAACAATGGGGTATGGGTTAATAGATTCGAAATTCTATTGCAGAAATGGTACAAATAGTTATTCGATCGTTTCTTATACATGATTTTTAAACACAAAATATAACAGATTATTGCCTGACCTTTGATATGGTTCAATCTTTATAAACCAATACCCTCATAAAAAAGCCTTACTAGAAATCATCTAGCAAGGCTTCTTTTACTTTTGACGTAAGTCCATTATAAATCAAACTTGATTCCTTGTGCTAAAGGCACTTCATCACTGTAGTTGATAGTATTGGTTTGACGACGCATGTATGCTTTCCAAGAATCACTTCCACTTTCTCTACCTCCTCCAGTTTTTTTTTTAATTATAATTGGTCCACCTATCTCTGCACCACTCGTTCCTATATTTACATTGGCAATTCCACAATCACTTCCAGCTGCAGATAAAAAGCGCTCTGCTTGCTTTAAACTATCCGTCATTATCGCTGAGGATAATCCTTGTGGAACACCATTTTGCATAGCAATTGCTTCATCAAGTGTTTCGTATTTCATCAAATATAAAATAGGTGCGAATGTTTCCGACTGAACAATGTTCATGTCATTACTTGCTTCAGCAATACATGGTTTTACATAGCATCCGCTTTCATAACCTGCGCCTTCTATCACACCACCTTCAACAAGAAATGTTGCACCTTCTTTCTTTGCATTTTCTATTGCAGTCAAATACATGTTTACAGCGTCCTTATCAATCACTGGTCCCATATGATTATTACTATCTAGTGGATCACCAATTCTTATTTGGGCGTAAGCCTTTTTCAACACCTCCTTCACTTTGTCATAAATGCTGCTATGAATAATCAATCTTCTTGTAGAAGTACATCTTTGACCCGCAGTTCCTACTGCACCAAACACAGCTCCTGTCAATACAACACCCATGTCTGCATTCTCCGTGATGATGATGGCATTGTTCCCCCCTAACTCAAGCAATGATCTTCCTAGTCTTCCCGCAACTTCAGCAGCCACTATCTTACCCATTCGCGTACTTCCTGTAGCCGACACTAATGGAATATCGTGGTCTTTACTCATGTATTCTCCCACTTTGTAATCACCATTTATTAAACAAGATACACCTTCAGGAACATTGTTTTTCTTTAAGATATCGACAAATATTTGCTGACAAGCCACGCCACACATTGGTGCTTTCTCACTTGGTTTCCATACACATACATCTCCACACACCAATGCAATCATGGAATTCCAAGACCACACGGCCACTGGGAAATTAAACGCTGAAATTATACCAACTATCCCTATAGGATGCCATTGTTCGTACATTCTATGGGAAGGACGCTCACTGTGCATAGTTAAACCATATAACTGTCGTGAAAGACCTACTGCAAAGTCACAGATATCGATCATTTCCTGTACTTCACCCCAGCCTTCTTGAAGGCTTTTCCCCATTTCATAGCTTACTAATCGACCAAGTGCATCTTTGTTTTCACGAAGAGCCTCACCGTATTGACGTACGATTTCCCCACGTTGTGGAGCTGGCATTAATCGCCAAGTTTTGAATGCCTCTTTCGAAGTAGCAATAATTTGATCATATTGTTCGCGTGTAGTGGTGCTTACTTCGCCTATCAACTGTCCGTCAACCGGACTGTATGAAGAAATATAATTCGCTGAACTCATAGACTCTACGCCTGTCCAAGTTCCGTTATTTTTTGATTTGAGATTTAGTGATTGTAAGAAATCTGTGTTTGTTGCCATTTGATGTTATTTTTCCCCAAAAGTAATTGATTAATTGCATATACAAGAATAACGACGAGACTACCTTCTATCTTTTGAGCAAGGGGACTATTTTTTCTTTTTTGGGCTCTAGCCCAAAACATGTTTTAAATAAAATTAGTGGTCTTAAAAAAAGATCGATTAAACAAATGCGAATTTTATAAGTCCAATCGTTAGATAAAAAATATTACACATGAATCAGTATAAATTTTTCTTACTTATAACAATAGCTTTTCTTTCGTGTGATCGAACACAAGATCCCGATGGAAATCCTTCTAATACAACAGAAGATATTTACTTTCCATCAACGAATAGTGATGAATGGGCAACAACCGAATTAGATTCACTGGGTTGGAATGAAGAAAACGTAGATGATTTATATGATTATCTTGAAGAAAATGGTACACGTGGTTTTATCGTGTTAAAAGACGGTAAAATAGTAATGGAAGAATACTGGGGTAAAACAATCCTAGGAGTAGGTGATTTTAATAGTGGTAGTCAATGGTATTGGGCATCAGCAGGAAAAACAATTACAGCATCCGTTGTAGGAATTGCCCAGGATGAAGGACTACTTGATATCACAGAACCTAGTTCTACCTATTTGGGAGAAGGATGGACATCAATGGAAGCGGAAAAGGAACAATTGATTACTGTGCGTGATCAATTGACAATGACAACAGGAGTAGATTATGAAAATGTTGAAGTCGATTGTACTGATCCTGAATGTCTTATTTATAAAGCGGATGCAGGAACACAATGGTATTATCATAATGCGACGTATACTTTGTTGGATGGCGTCATAGAAGGAGCTTCCGGAAAGACATTAAATGAATACACTGAAGAAAAGCTTGGTTCTGTGATAGGAATGAATGGAGAATTTACAAAGGTGGGAAATAACAATGTTTATTGGAGTACCATTAGAGAGATGGCAAGATTTGGCTTACTGATCATGAATGAAGGAAAATGGGATGAAACAGAGGTAATAGCAGATAAAGAATATTTCAATGAAATGGTAAATACTTCACAAGATTTGAACCCGGCATACGGGTATCTTTGGTGGTTGAACGGAAAGACTTCAATTATTTATCCATCGTTTCCTACCTCGGTTAATGTTGAATTAACACCACAAGCACCTGATGAAATATTTTCTGCAATGGGTAAAAATGGACAATTTTTGGGGGTTTACCCTAGTGAAAATATCGTTGTTATAAGAATGGGTGAAGCTCCAGACGAATCTTCGGTTCCCATTGTTTTTTACGATGAAATATGGGGTAAGTTGATGGATGTGATAGAGTAAAACCATCACTTTATTCGCTTCACCTCACACTCTTGAAGTGAAGTTCCATCGAAGTTTTCAAGTTGTATGATGCCCGGTGTTTTTCCTTTTGAAAAACTTCCTAAGGTATCATCGAATGAAAGGGCTTCTGCTCCATTTATAGTACTCCATTTTAACAGTGTTTCAACGGGTATAAAAGAGTTATAGCGTTGGATGGTTTTTAATTCATCAAGTACTGAAAGTTGCCAATTACTGCTAAGGCTATCTGTTCCTATAGTTACTTTAGCATCACAATCGATGAATGTTTGATAGTCAGGTAAGCTATTTTCTATATAAAGATTTGCATTGGGACAAGTAGCCCAGAAACAAGATCCCCATTTATCAGCATCGGTGATATTTTTAGCTGAAGTTGTTGTATTATGTACGAATAGTGTTTTATGCTTTTCGTCCATATGTGACATTGCGTAGTAGATACTTTCTTTTTGGGTAGGAGAGAAACTAGCATCGTCAAATCCTAAGCGTTTAAAAAAGGCTGAGAAGTCTCCTGTTTTGTCAAGGAAGTACGCATTTTCGTGTGGTGTTTCTTGGTTGTGAATGGAGATGGTGCGATGTCCGGAATTAAGGGAATTTATTTTATCAAACATTCCCGTTGTAACCGAATAAGGTGCGTGCGGGCTGGCAGAGAATTTATTACCTCCTGTTTCTTTACAATTCTTGAACACTTCTTTATACTGCCCAAAAAACATATCTGTTAAATGCCCTTGAAGTAAATCGAACATTTCTATAAATGTGTAATACCTTATAGGACTTGCTTCTTTTACCGAAAAAGTATCAGCTTTATTGGAAATATCTCCACAAGCTTGAATCCCATGTTCCCACATGAATTGATCATTAAATGAAATCGCTTGATCTATCTCTTTTTGATCTACTTCTCTAAATTGAACAACACTCGATAAAAAGGGAAGAAGTCCGGTACCTGTATCCACTTTTCCTTTTAGATGCGAAAGTTCAAGATGGCAATGTGTATTAATAAATCCAGGCATTATCAATCCATCGAAATGTCGATCAACGTAAATATCTTTTTGGGCTTGACCCAATTCTTGAATCACTCCTTTTTCATTAACTGAAACAAAGGCATTGCGAAGTATTTGACTTCCGTCAAAAATATATTCTGCAGTATATGTTGGCATTATTTAAATTCTTGAGCGATGATCGCGTTTTTAATTCTTGGTTCAAACCAAGTGCTTTTTGGTGGTAAGGTCTCACCTGAATCAGCGAGTTTCATCAATTCGTCAGGATGCACAGGATACATCATGAAACCAATTGCATAGTCGTTTTTCAAGATTTCGGCTTTCATTTCTTTACTATTTCCTTGTCCCCCAATGTACTGAATCCGTGAGTCGAATCGTACATCTTTGATTCCCATGGATTGCTTGAAAATGTGTTCATTTAGCAATTCAGCATCGAGAATCACGGCTTTATCCGACTGAATGTATTTCTTTTTCCATTTCAACAGAAAAACCTCCTTTCCAATCAACAATGTGATTTCAAACTTTGATTTTGGTCGCTTTAACTTATCGAGTGGTTTAATCTTGAAATACTTAGCCATCAACGCCATCAATTTAGCAGAGCTAATTTCATTTAAAATGGTAACTACTCGACTATAATCGTAAATGTGCAAGTCGTTAAAACTCATATAAATGCTCAACAAATCCCCGTATTCTATTGTGTTTTGTTTAGATTTATTGAGTAGAATTCCTGTGGAAACTCGATGGTGTCCGTCAGCAATGTAGGATGCAGGAATGTCGCTAGAAAAAATGGAAATGATTTTCTGTTGATCATCTTCATCCTTAATTTTCCAAAGCATGTGTTCCGATTTTTCTTCCTTGAATTTAAGGTTTAGAAAAGGTTTATTTGCTTCTATCTTTGTGTATAATTTGTGTAAGCTATCATTGTGTGGATGCCCTAGTAATACGGGCTTGATCATTGCATTTCTTTGGAGAGCGAGGTCAAGCATTTGTTGTTCTTTACTCGCTATGGTATTTTCGTGTTTCAATACAAGACCATCTGTAATGTCTTTCACATCCGTACTACATATCAATCCATAAGAGGAATTATTTTTGCCTACAATTTTGTATAAAAATAGATGTGGAGTTTTAGTACGTTTGAAAAATCCGTTTCTTAAGTAATGGGGAAATTCTTTCTTCATTACATCGAAAAAAGACTTGGGCGATGGTACCAGTTTAAGATTCGGATATAAAGCCTTGAATGGTTTGATATTCATATGCAAAAATTCGAGCTAAGATAGTGAATAAGTCAATTTCCTTAGAAATTTGCAGGGTTTATATTTTTAAAATGACCATTTAAGACTGCTTTTAATCTCAGTTGCTGTGATTTTTCAACTGTTGGCACAAAATCTGTTAAGTGATTTAGGATATAGTTTTGTCGATTTTTTTCCTCAGCGATAGCTAATAAACTAAGTTCTTGTTCTACTGATAAACCTATTTTATGAACAATTTTATAGGTAAGGAATTCTTCAGGAGCAGGGATTCTATCGTTTATACTTAGCGCTTTATACAACCTTACAATTAGCTGTGTTATTTTTACTGACAAATCATAATCAGTTGTTTCATCCCAAGAAAGTGGAGTCATTTTAACAACTGGATATTCTTTGCCTGGATATTTCTTACTTAATTTATGGATTTTTATTAACCGCACTGATTTCAATGAGACATCATATTTTCCGTCAGGATATTTTTTATCCACCTTCATCAACTTCATTTCAGTCCCAAGATGAAACGCTTTATTATTAAGGAAAGGAACAATAGCAAAGCTTATATTTTCCTCAAGGCAATCTGAAATTAGATCTCTATACCTAGGTTCGAAAATATGTAGGTTTTGTATTTCACCAGGGAAACTAACTATACCTAAAGGGAATGCTGCTATTGTTGTTGCCATAAAAAACTTTTTATTCTAACATGACCAGATCTAGTTTTGTTTAGTAAACACGTAACATTTCGGGTAATTTAGCTTGATATATTCATTAGGCAAAATCCCTTTTCGTACAATATTTAGAGACCATACTTTTTCTATCTAAATCTAGTACTTCAAAACATTTTTCAAGTTTTAATCTCATTATCTTTTTTTTGGCATAGTTATTGGTCTTATACTCATGTATTCAAAAATTATACAACTTATTATGGAAAAATTATTAACGAATTCCAGTAAAATTATGTGGGGAAAAGACCGATTAACAATTAAGAACTTGTTAGCAAGTAGAAAAGGAAAAAGCCTATCTTATGGTGTGCTTTATTTATTAATGACCATCCTATTTACAGTAATAGGGACATCAATTAGTGCACAGTGTACTGACCCAACTCCTGAAATACTAGGAGATTTTTCAGTATGTGGTGGTGAAACAGTAACATACACTGTTGAGACATTTGATCCAGCTAATACTTATCTGTATAGCTTAGCAGGTGGAGGAACTATTGATGATCAAAGTAATGGTGAAGTAACAATTACTTTCGACACAGATGCTGGTGGTCCTTTTTTATTGACACTAACTGAAACGGTTGATACGTGTTCAGGAACTGCAAGTGCCGCTATAATAATAGAAGGTGATGCAATTCTAGTTTGTAATGACAATCTGAATATTAGTTTAGCTTCAGACTGTACATTAGAAATTACTCCTGATATCATTCTTGAAAGCCCACAATTTCCTGAAGATTCGTATGAAGTAACCGTAAAAGATGAGTTTGGTAATCCCATACCTAATATCTTAAACGCTTCCCACCTTGGTATGGAGCTAGAAATATCTGTTACACACTTGTGTAGTGGAAATGTTTGTTGGGGTGATATAATTCTAGAAGATAAATTGGCACCAGAAATCATGTGCGAAAATGATACGTTGACTTGTGATGAGTTTGCTGCATTTTCAATGACTGAGCCAACTATATTAGAAGATAATTGTGGAGATGCAACTTTGGAATTTGAAGTTGTCGATACAGAGCAGCCATGTTCTAGTCCTTATTCTTTAATAAGAGCGATTACATGGATAGCTACAGATGCAAGTGGAAATGAAAGTGATCCTTGTACGCAATTAATACATGTAGAAAGAGTTACGCTTGCAGACTTATCATTCCCTCCAAGTTATGATGGTTTGGGTTCGAACCCAAATCCATTAAGTTGTAGTGGGAACTTCGCAACAACAGATGAGGGTTATCCAGCATTATCAGTGACAGGTCAACCTGGAGGAGATGCAGGGTGTTCATCGATAGAGTTTACATTCTCAGATACAGAATTACCAATTTGTGATGCGACATGTACGTATTCAAATTCGAATTATAAAGTAATCAGAACATTTGTAGCTGTTGATTGGTGTACAGGTGAGATAAGAGAAGAAACACAAATCATTAAGGTTTTGGATACACAAAAGCCAACAATGCAGGCAGTAAGTGATATTACAATGAGTGTAAATCCATTCGATTGTAGTGCTCAAGTTCCTTTACCAATACCAACGTATTCAGATAATTGTACAGCGTATGAGTCTTTAGTAGTAACATATACTGCTGAAATGGGAACTATAATTAATAATGTTTTATTCTTGGATGCACCTGCGAAAACAATGGCAGGAGATGGAGTAGAGGTGACTGTTACTGTAGCAGATTGTTGCGGAAATACAAATGAGAGAACTTTTGAAATATTCTTAACAGATGATACACCGCCAGTTGTTGTGGCAGATTCTTATGAAACAATAAGTTTGTTACCTACTGGTCAAGCAACATTATATGCAACATCACTAGATGATGGAAGTTACGATAATTGTGGTCCTGTAGAAATTAAAGTGAAGAGAATGGACAATGGTTCAGGAAATCCATCAATTGATTTATTCCCACCATCAGGAAATGATAATGCACAGTTTAATGAAGTAGTGCATTTCTTCTGTTCAGATGTTGACGAAGATAATCCAGTAATGGTACAATTACAAGTGTGTGATGATGCAGGAATGGACGGAACATTTGGTAACACAAATGATAACTGTAATACAGCAATGGTAGAGGTAACGGTACAAAATAAGTATGCGCCAGTTATTCAATGTCCTGCAAATACAACAATTAGTTGTATAGATTTCGAATCAATTGATATAAACGATCAAGCTCAGATGAATGCACTTTTCGGGACTGCAACATCTGTGGGGCCATGTAATCCTACGATTACATCAACTGCTAACGCTTCGAATATGTTGAATTGTGGAACAGGATTTATTACAAGAAATTTCACAGCAACTTCAACAGGAGGTACTGATAATTGTACACAAACAATTAGTGTAGTTGCATTAAATGAAAATTTATTGACTTGTGATAGAATTAGTTTCGATGAATTGAATAATTCAATATATAACTGGTGTACAGTAAATGATGGTGTTAATGATGATGACGATGATTTACCAGCTATTAATATAGTAGGATGTCAAGGAATTAATATTGCAGAAGTAAATGTAAATACAGCTGACTTATGTACAACAGTAGGAGTTCAAACAGAAATCGATACATTTGATTATGCTGGATCTTCAGCTTGTAAGAAGTATGTAGTGCATTATGAAGTAATTGATCAATGTGTGTTTGATGAGAACTATGTAAATCCAGCAACTGGACAGATAGATCCTTTCAACTCAAACAATGGATACTTCGAGATGTACTTAGAGTATAATGTAGTAGATAATGACGCACCAGTATTAACTTGTGAAAGTGTTAGTTTGGAGGGAGATAATTGTGATGGTTCAACAGCATCAGTAAGCATAGTTGCAGAAGATGAATGTACACCAGAAAATGAATTATTATATGAATTCAGAGTAGATGTAGGAGCTAATGGTAGTGTTGATTTTCCAGCTGGTAACAACTGGTTTACAGGAAACAGTTTTAGTGGGTCAACTTTAGGATTACCTGCGATTCCTCCAGGAAATCACATTTTATTGTGGAGAGTAGATGATGGTTGTGGTAATTCACAAACATGTTCACAAAATATTTCAGTAAGTCCATTTGATAAAGCACCGACACCATACTGTTTAGGTGGATTAAGTACTGCTGTAATGAATAATAATGGATCAGTAGAAATATGGGCAGAAGATTTTGATAACGGAAGTCAAGATGATTGTGGATCACCACTTACATTCACAATGATAAGAGAAAGTGATGCTGCTAATCTAAACAATCCACAAAATCAAGCACAGAGTGCATTAGAATTTGATTGTGATGATATCCCGAATGGAGTGTCTGCAGTAATTGAACTAAGAATTTATGTTACGGATGAAACAGGAGCTTTTGACTACTGTACAGTGACATTGAAAGTAGAAGATAATGAAGCGAATATATGTCCAGACAATATTTCACTAGGAATGTTATCAGGAGATATCGTAACTACTAACGGAACAGGATTAAAAGATGCAATGGTGCAAATAAATAGTATACAAGCAGAATATCCTAAGACAGTATTTACAGATGAAAATGGAGCATATAGTTTCGATGTATTCTTACTGAATGATTACAGTATTTATGCAAGTGATAATACAGATTATCTTTACGGAATTACAACAGCGGATATATTATTAATCCAAAAACACATCCTAGGACTACAAGCTTTAAGTACACCTTACAAGATGATTGCAGCGGATGTAAATAATGATTGTAAAATTGCGGGTAATGATATCATTCAAGTGAGAAAATTATTACTAGGATATTATGAAAATGATGAGCTTCCAGCTAATGAATCTTGGAGATTTATTCAAGAAGGTCAGGATTTCGGATCAGCACAACCTTGTGATTTTAGCGAGCAGATTGATTTAGAATATATCCAAGAAAGTTCAACGAATCACAATTTCGTAGCTGTAAAAGTAGCTGATGTAAATGGAACAACAGAAAACGGTCTAGATAGTGGTGGAGCTGATGTAAGATCAGGAAATAGCTTGGACTTAATAATAGATAACCAATCATTCAAAGCGGGTGATATTATAAGAATTCCTGTAAATGCCGCGAATTTCGAAGACTTGAAAGGATTACAATTTACAATGAGCATGAATAAGTTTGTTATAAATGGACTTGAAAGCGGTGGATTGAATGTGAGCAATAATAATGTAAACATGAACCTTGCTGAGTATGGATTAATGTCAATCAGTTATGATAATATTCATGGAATGTCAGTAACAACTGAAGAAGCATTATTCACAGTAATTGCAACAGCAGTTGAAGATGGTGAATTGAGAGAGAATGTAATACTTACTGACGATGGATTAGTTGCTGAATCGTACTTTGGGATTGATATTGAAACAGGTTCGATAGAATTGAATCTAAGAGATGGTAATTCGATAGTTAAGGTTGACAATAACTTTACATTGTTACAGAATCAACCGAATCCGTTTTCAGAACTTACTAATATTCGATTCGAATTACCAAGTACGGGAGAAGCGAGCTTGAAGATCTATGATATTACTGGACGATTAGTATATGCAAAGGCTGATGTATTCAATAAAGGATACAATATGATAACTATAAGAAAAGAGGACTTGAGTGCGAGTGGAGAGTTATTTTACCAGCTTGAATATGATGGTAATATAGAAACAAGAAGAATGATTCTTATTAAATAAAAAGTGTGTTAATTAAATAGTTTAAAAAAGCTACTCAGTAAAATGGGTAGCTTTTTTTGGTTTACCCAAAATTATATCATAGCATTGTATTTTGTAATGAATTAATGTTATTACCAGAAATCACTTATCCAATTTGAATAAAAACAAACTCTTTTCTAAAGGTATACAGTTTATGCTGATTGCAGCACTGGGATTTTCATTAATGCAAGGCTTGATAAAATTCGTGACACATATTCACGTATTCCAAATTGTATTTTTCAGATCTCTTATCACAGCTGTCATAAGCACAATTACTTTGCGTAAGCTGAATGTTCCACTTATTGGTAATAACCAAAAGATTCTATTTTTAAGGTCTATTGTGGGTCTTATATCAATGACATTGTTTTTTCTTACGATCCAAAGAATTCCATACGGTGCATCGGTTACACTTCGATACTTATCTCCGTTCTTTACTTTTTTACTTGCTGTGTGGTTACTGAAAGAAAAGGTAAAACCAATTCAGTGGCTATTCTTATTAGCTGCATTAGCGGGTGTTGTTTTACTAAAAGGATTTGATGCAAGAATTGATAATCTGAGTATGCTTTTAGCTGTATTAGGTTCTTTCTTTGCGGGTTGTGTATACATTCTTATACGTAAAATAGGGAAGACAGAACATCCATTAGTAATTGTAAATTATTTCATGAGTACAGCCACTGTAATTAGTGGAATAGCCATGATATTTTTTTTGGCAAACGCCTACTCTAAAGGATTTTTTGATATTAATTACATTAGGAGCATTTGGATATGTAGGTCAAAAGTACATGACCCTTTCATTCCAAAACGAAGAAGCAAATATTGTAGCTCTATTTAAATATACTGAGCTTATCTATGCGTTTGCAATAGGGTTTTTCTTTTTTGATGAAGGCTATTCGCTTTTATCGCTTTCCGGAATTCTTATTTTATTAATAAGTTGTATTGCTAATGTTCTTGTCAGACCTAAGAAAAAGTAAAGCTGCCTAATATAATTAGTAATTAATTCATTTCAATCATATAAAGAAGAACACATGAAAAAATATGTTGCAGTAATACTAGCGTTTACGATGATTTCATTTAAGGCATTAGCATGTTCATGTGACTATCCATCAGATATATCTGAAGCTTTTGAAACTAGTAATACAATTCTTTATGGAGAGGTAATTGAGGTAGAATTCGTCAAAGTTTCAGAATCAATAAATGCAGAAGCGTTATCAATTTTAGAAGAATCAAATCTTAAGGAATATCAAAAAGAATTATTGGATAGTGATTTCTTAATAAAAGTAAAGGTGAAGCCTCATCATTTATTTAAAGGTCAAAATCAAGAAGACGAAATCTTTACTTTTTACACCACTAGGACTGCTGCTTCATGTGGATATACAGCGTTTAAGAAAGGAGAAGAATATTTGATTTATGCTTCTCAAAATAGCTATTTGTTACCTACGTTTAATAATCAATATAAGGAGAAAATGGAGCAGGAAAATACTTATTGGGTTAGCAATTGCTCTAAAACATATTCCTTTGATAGTGAAGACTATCATGCATTGAATAATGTGTATCTTAATAAGCAACTTGAATCAATTTCTAGAAATATTTTTAAAATTCTGAAGAGAAATGATAAAGTAAAAGATTTGCCAGATGTTTACACTGAAATATCCTTTGATAAGTGTGAAGGTGAAAACGTATTATTTCAGTTAGAGGATAAAGAAATCAATACGAGTACAGATAAGAATACAAAGGAACTTTACATTCATATTTTATCATTCACTGCTAATGAAGCAAGTATCGAATTCAGGTCTTTCGATGAGGGAAAAATTGAACATAACGGCAGTGTTTTATTAGTAAAAAGAGAAGGTGTGTGGAATAGTAAATCATTCAATTCCGTAACCACAATTAATAATTATTGAAAAGTAATACCCTTTCTATTTACCGAATCATTAATTCTCTTCTTTATTCAAGGACAATCCTTTACTTCTTGGCATAATATTTGCCTTTTTTATAATGTGTTTATTGTTGAATAGTAGGATAAAATGGAGTGGTGGATAAATTGCTATTCGATATAGTGCAAAAAAAAATGACCACGAAGCTATCGTGATCATTATTCTCTAAACGTGCAAATTAAACATGTAAATAACTATATAAAGCTATTACTATAAATATGAACGCTATTATTTCAAAAACGCTGCTTTCCCTTATAATTATTAGCTCTTTTCTGCTAAGTTCGTGCAGTTCTTCTAAGAATTCTTATACTGATTATACCAAGAATCACTCCGTAAACAAACATAAAAAGAACCGAACTGATTACACTAATAATAGATCAACAACAAAACGAAATACACCAAGTAAGACTCGCACAAAAACTAAAAAATCTAGGGTTGTTGTTGAGCGTGAAAGTTTAGTAAATTATGCTGCAACTTTACAGCATATCCCATATATATACGGAGGAAAAAATACATCGGGTTTCGATTGTTCGGGATTTACATCTTATGTATATCAACAACAAGGTAAAAGCCTTACAGGAAATACGAATATACAAGTAAGTCAAGGGCAAAGGATTCCTTTGGGTCAAGCCCAAAAAGGTGACTTATTGTTTTTTGGCTCAAGCCAAAAGATTTCTCACGTTGCATTAATTGTTGAGAATAATCCTGGTAAACTTGTTGTTATTCATGCGACTTCAAGTAAAGGAGTTATTCAGCAGGATATTACATATTCTTCCTACTGGCAGCCTAAAATATTATACGCAGTGGATGTGTGGAATAATAGCACTTCAAGTTTTACTCAAAAAATATCAGATAGGTAGTCTATATTATTAATTCATTTTCATTTTCATTTTACACTTTTATCTCTTTTGGTAAAGCTGCTTTCCTTTTTAAAATCTTTTTACATATTGTATAATATTATATATAATAGTCTACAATTTAGATTATTCAAAGGAAAGGTACATTCTATATTTGAGGTATTATTTAATTTAAATGTAAAATGATGAAAACGATACTTATCACATTTTTACTAGTATTTAGTTTTATTTCTTCTTATGCTCAATTTAATACCGATAAATTATATGTAGGAGCGGGAGTAGGTGTTACGTACAATGACGATGATATTAATAGGTATATACCTGGTACAATTAAAACCAGTATCAAAGCAGGTTATAAATATAACAATCGTTTAGCGTTAGCTTCTGAATTTACCATTGCACAAGGCTTGACGCGAATAGGAAGTGGATTAAGTTCTGAATTTAAGTTTTATAAACTGAATAGGGTGCTTGTAGGAGGAAGATATACTTTCCTTAATACTAAAATTAGTCCTTTTATTGAGTTGACAGGAGGCTTTTCTCGCTTAAAAGAACCGAATATTTCAAAGAACAGAGAACCTATAGTAGGTTCGACTAACTATGGACTTGCTGGTTCAGCAGAAGTAGGACTGAAAATATACGGATTTTATGTTTCATATAGTTTTGATCATTTCGGAAGGACTCCACAAGAAAGTGCATTTGATCCTAGTTCTGAGGATATATCAATGGATTATCATGGGATTCAGATAGGGTATCTGTATGAATTAGGTCGTAGAAAGTAGAGATAAGCAGGATAGGAAAAGCTTGAATGTTTTTTAATAATTAAATATCTTTTTAACTTTAAATATTGGGATTTTTTCCTAAATAGGTTATATTTGAAACCTTGTCCATGCACTTAAAAACTTTAATATGAAAAATATATTAATACTATTTGCAGTATTTTTTCTTTTCCAATGCACAAATAGCCCTTATGAATTTATCGAGTCTCAAAACAACCAGAGATTCAAATATAACGGAGAGTTCTTCGAATTTCAAGATGAAAATCATTTTATTGAATCTTCAAAGTATCTCACCTTTCTTAATAAGGAAGATTTTTTAGAATTTGAAACAGAATATAATTTTAAATCAATCCAATGAAATTACTACAGAGCTTTGGAATCATTAAGTGATTTCGATGAAAATAGTGATATTCAAAGCTTTATTAATGAAAATGAAGATCTAGTGAAAATCTCTTTAGAAGACGATTTTTTAGATGTTCAACCTTTATGTAACTCTACAACATTATCAGTTAGAAGATTGATCTCTAATGAAACCAATATCATTAAAATAGGTGAAGAAATTTATCATTTTACTGAAAATTTCCAATTTGTATACGATATCAAAGATTTTGATATTATATCTAATCTAATTAATCAGAACAAGATTGAAAACATTGAAGAAATGGGAGTAAAAAAATATTTTTATGATGATTTTTATGAAGTTGAATCACGAAACATAATGGAGTGTGAGGCGGAGCAAGATGATGGATGGAGATGCAGAAGGGTAAAAGTTAGAGGAGAATATTGTACTCAATTTTTATTTTTGGGAGATGCGATTTGGCCAGAATGGATTTTTACTACTAGGTCATTTGTAAAAACACTTTATATCTGGTTTCCAGTTGATGCAAATAATCGTGTTTCAGCGGATTTTATAGGTAGAGTAATAACTGATGCGAATGCTTGGGAGTTTAATTTTTCAATTCCTTTAACAGTTCAACAAGATGATACATTTGTTGAAGTAGTAGCTACAACAGATGAATCGATACCAATCAATCCTTTCACAGCTTTTGTAATGATGGAAGCTGATGGAACTTCATTCCATAATTTAACTAGATTCGCACACAATTGTGAGTATGATATTGATTGTGGTTTAGCATTTTAACATAAATTAACAACAGCATGGACAAGTTTTTATTTTCATTTTTTATTAGTTTCCTTTTTCTACAATTTTCATTTGCTCAAGATAATTTTGAACTCACTTTTGGATTAGGCCTTAATGTAAACAATCATTTTGAATCCTATTACGATGGGAATTTGCAAGAACCTTCAGTAGTAAGAAATAATAGTATATACACAACCTCTTTAGGATTAAATCTCAATGTTGACTATACACTAAATAAATTTTTAAAAGTAAGAACGGGTCTACAATATTATAAAGTAAATTATGATGTATCGCCTGTTGAAAACACCCACAGTATTATCATGCCATTAATGTTAGGGTTAACATGGCAAAGAGCTCGCTTATACAGTGGAATTTCATATGAAAGGACTTTTTTTAGTTTTTTAACCTCACTTCCTTCTCAAGGTGAGATAGAAGTAAATAGAGAAAATTGTAATTGTACTTTACAAAGTGATCATTACAACTTTCCGTTAACACTAGAATTTTTAGTATCAAAGAAAATTCTTATTGGATATACTGCTCAACTTTCTTTAAAAGAAAAGGTAAACACCTTTTTTAGAAAAGACGAAGTAAGGAATTCTTACCTGTATATTAATTATATTTTCTAGCATGAAATCAATCTGTAAAACTTTACTTTTTGTAACATTAATATTGCTTTTTAATTCATGCAATACAACTGAATATTCATCTGCCCAAACGCTAAAGATAGCTGTTCATTCTATCCTTGATCCTGCTAAAAATATTACTGTTTTTTTCTGGCAAACGAAGGGCATTAATATGGAGTTTGATGAAGATATTACAAATGATTTATTTATCATTGAACTTTTCGAAAATGGAGATTTAATAGCTTCTGATTCTATTGAGTTTGGTTTTTATGCGTTTAATTATAAACCACAGCCAAGCAGTGATTATACTATAAAAATAGCAAGCGTTCAACATCCACAAGTTGTTTATGAAAGCCTTACATATGAAATTTTAAAAGAACCTTCCATTCAATTAGTCTATTTCAACGATTCAATAGGAACTATTAGTGAAAATTCCTTACAACTGTTCCAGAAAATCGAATTTGAAATTGATACAACTAATACCTTTTATCCATATTTTGCGTACCAAGTAACTTCAGATAGTTCTGCATTATTTGGTGGAGATTCAGATACCATTTTACAGACTAATAAATGGAGTATTAGTTTTAATGAAAGTTGCCCAGAAGTTGCAGTCCCTGCTTTTTTTGATGGAGACTATAAAATAATCAATAGATCTTGTTTTCAAAATCTAGGAAGACTTCCATTCGGCGCTTCTACTTCATATGCAAATGAATTCGATTATATGGAATTTGAAATTTGTATGATTGATCAGTCTACTATTAACCTCTTGAGACAAGTTAGCCAAGATGATTTATTTCAGTCTTTACAAGAAAGTTTTGCGGATCAGTCCTTTGCACTATTTATAACAAAAGATAACTATGCAGGTAACGAAGGTTATGATTTAATTATAAATAGAGCTTGTACAAAATTTAAAGTACAATTTTGATTAAAATCATATGAAAAACTTTTGTCTTATTTTACTTTTTACTGTTTCACAGCTATTGGTATATGGACAATCTACTTCTACACTTAATATTTATTTACTTAATCAAGATAAAGAATCAATAATTAATGGGTTTATAGTTATCGATGGCAAGTATAATTTAACTTCCAATCAATATGGTTATGTATCAACAAATTTATCGACAGGTAAACATGTTTTACAAATTCAGCATATTTCGTACAAAAAAGAAAAATTAGAAATTGATGTACAAAAGGATACAACCATAACTATAATTCTTTCTCCAAATGAACTTGAATCCATAGAAATTTCAGCTAGAATTCTTAATGAAATTAATTCATTAGAAGATATTCAATTAGCTGAATTTAAAAAAATACCTTCCGTAACTGGAGAACCGGATATCATCGCAAATCTTACTCTTTTACCTGGTATTTCCAATGCTAAAGAAGGAAATATTGGCTTCTCTGTAAGAGGTGGAGAAACATACCAAAATTCCATATTAGTTGATCGTTCGTTACTGCTTAACCCTAGTCATTTATTTGGTTTGTTTTCAACTATTAATCCCTATGTAATTAATGATGTTAAAGTTTATAAGAATCATATTCCTTCAAGATATGGGAATTCAAGTGCTTCTGTAATTGACATAACAATTAAAGATGGAAATAAAGATTCCATTCAAACTAGCCTGAACCTTGGATTAATTAATAGTTCAATTTCGATTGATGGTCCTATAAATTCTAAACTTACCTTTTTAATAGGAGCAAGATCAGCCTATCTCGGAATACTAACCTCTCCTTTATATCTGCGCTATAAGCTTGATTATCAAGATACATACGGGAATTACAATTTTTACGATTTAAATCTAAAAATGCGCTATGATTTCTCCCCATCAAATAGAATAACATTTCATGTCTACAGATCAAGAGATAATGTACTAGCTCTTGGTGATTTTGCAGATATTAATCGAAGTGAATTTAGATATTTTTGGCAAAGTAATGCATTTAATATAAGTCAATTCAAGCAATTTGATAACGGTCTTTTTTTTAATAATTATCTAACATACTCTAATTATTCGACCAAGCTTTTAAATTCAATAGAGAATTTACAAACAGACCCAAGTGAATTAACATCTTCAGCAAGATTAAGTAGTTTTCAGAACTATAGTTTTCAATCTCAACTAAGTAAAAGCATAAGTGCAAATCAATTATTGAGAGTTGGTGTACAGTTAGAACAAATGCTTTTTACTCCTCTTGAGTTACAATTACAAAATTCTGTTGGACTTAATATATTTAGCCCTTTGAGTTTTAATTTGCAGACCTTATCCCTATACATAGATAATGATATCTCTTTTTGGGGAGACTTAAAATTGAACTATGGGATAAGATATGTTACTTATATGGCAGAAGTAATTAATTTTAATATACTGGAACCAAGGTTGTCATTAAAGTATCAACGAAATCAGAATCAATTTTTTGAAGTCTCGTTCAATAAATTTTCTCAAAACAGGATACAATTTCCTTTATTAAATTTTGGTCTACCTGTGGATGTTATTATTCCTATATATGATAACGTTAGACCTCCATTGACTAATCAATATAACGTGAGTTTTGTAGATAACGATTTTATTTTTCCAAATTTAACATTAGTTTCTTCCGTTTATTATAAGAATCTTCGTCAATTAACCACCATTGAAAGAGTGCTTCCTTTTGTAAATAACTTTGATGAGAATTTTCAGGATTTTCTTGCATTTAATGGAGAAGGTAGAGCATATGGATTGGAATTAAGTCTTAATTATACTACTAGAAAGCATGATTTTACAATAAATTACCATCTTTCAAGATCTGAACGGAGATATAGTTCGATCAATGATTCAGAGTGGTTTCCACATGAATTTGATCGGTTACAAGAGTTGAATTTAATCTACTCAAGTACAATAAATAAATACTGGTCATACTATTTTAACTTTGCCTTATCAAGCGGAGCTCCTGTTTCTTTACCCTCTGGAGTAATTGAAGTACAAGAAGATTTTTTCTTTTTCACATTTGATAAAAGAAATAATCATAGATTAAGCCCATTCCATAGACTAAATTTATCTTTTGAAAGAAAGAACCTAAGTCACAAAAACGGTCGAAATTATAATTTAGTTTTTTCACTTTATAATGCCTATTACAGCAGAAATGCATATGATGCAAACTTGCTGAGGGTAAATAATAGTGATGAATTTGTTGTAAATGAATTATCGGTATTCCCTATTATTCCAAGTATAAGTTATAATACAAGGTTTTAATTTTTTTTTTGGCTTAAAGCCAAAAAAAAATTAAAGCTAAACTATAGATCAATTTATTAATCTAACTCAACAACCAATGCTTCTTAATAAAGCACTATACTTATCAGAGATTAATAGAATAAAGGGATTTGACTAGTTGGGCATTTAGATATAGGATTTCACGACTATGTTCACATTTGTTAAAAATCCGCCTTAATTCTTATTTAATAGCTAAAACATATTATATTTTTACATATTTGAGCCTCATTAAAAAAACTTAAAAAATGAAAAAATTTATTTACACACTTTCAATTTTGATCTCAACACTAGGAATTACTAACGCACAATTCGACTTAGGAAACTTTTATGGAGGAGCTGATATTGGCTTTGCATCTCCGGTAGGTGAAATAGGGGATTACATAGCAGGCGGTTTTACTTACTCTGCTTCAATTGGTTATAGAATTAATGATCAAATTTCAGTAGGAGGAGAATATACTTCAACAATAGCTGCAGGTATTGACACTTCTGGAACTTCTGGTTTTCTTGGCGTAAGTCTTTATGGATTTAATCAGTATTTAGCGACTGGACATTATAAGTTTTTACCAGGTAGAGTATCTCCATTTGTTGGGCTAGGTTTAGGACTTGCAAGAACACAAGAGCCGACTTTTATTGATTCTGATGGAATGGAAGTTCAAGCATCAAGATTTGGTTTCGGAGCAAAGGCTGAAGTAGGGATTTCTATTTATAATTTTGTTGCAAAATATGCTTTCAATTTAAATGGTAGAACACCTAAAGAAACGTTTTTTAATACTGCATCAGCCGATCTTGCAGTTAATTATCACAGATTTTCACTAGGATATTTGTATAATTTTTAAGAATTAAAATTCTAATTTCGAAACATAAAGCTCAGCATTTTGCTGGGCTTTTTTTTGGCTTTAAGCCAAGAATATTAACCCAATAAACACTCTGAAAATTACCCTAAAAGTCACTCTGAAAATGAAACTTGATCTCTGGATGGTTTTCTTGCATCATCCTTAATCCCCATGCCGATTCTGCTAAATATACCAACTTCCCATCTTTGTCTTTCGCTATATCTTTTCGTCTTCTCTTCAAAAAAATCTTCAACTCCTCTTGATTGTCGCTTTCAATCCAACAAGCTTTATAAAGATTAACTGGTTCATAACTGCAGCTCGCACCATATTCCCCTTCAAGCCTATACTGGATAACTTCAAATTGAAGCGCTCCAACTGTGCCAATTATTTTCCTTCCACTTTCTTCTTTTGTAAATAACTGTGCAACACCTTCGTCCATCAATTGATCAAGTCCTTTAGCAAGTTGTTTAGCTTTCATAGGATTAGCGTTATCAACGTATCGGAACTGTTCAGGAGAAAAACTAGGTATTCCCTTGAATTGAAGTATTTCACCTTCCGTCAATGTATCGCCAATTTTAAAATTTCCTGAATCGTAAAGACCTACAATATCTCCTGGAAATGCTTCTTCAACCACACTTTTCTTACTCGCCATAAATGCTGTAGGGTTAGAGAATTTCATCTTTTTCGCGTTTCGAACATGAAGATAGTTCGTATTACGTTCGAATGTTCCTGAACAGATACGTAAAAAGGCGATTCTATCTCGGTGCTTCGGATCCATGTTCGCATGAATCTTGAATACGAAACCTGTGAATTTAGTTTCTGTCGGTTCTACCAAACGTTCTTCTGTTTCACGCGGAAGTGGACTAGGTGCAATTTCTACGAAACAATCAAGCATCTCTTTTACTCCGAAGTTATTTACTGCCGACCCAAAAAACACCGGAGCTAATTCACCATTCTGGTATTTTTCTACATCCAACTCTGGATATACTTCTGTCAACACTTCCACATCGTCTCGCAATTCTTGTGCCGCTTTTTCTCCCACTAACTCATCAAGAATAGGGTCGTTTAAATCCTCTATAACCGTCACCTCATCAGTTTGTTGCTTACTATGTGGACGGAACAGATTTAGTTTCTTTTCATATAGGTTATAAACACCTTGGAAAGTTCCACCCATTCCTACGGGCCAGCTTAAAGGCATTACATTTAATTTTAATTTTTCTTCTACTTCATCAAGCAAATCAAACGCATCTTTCCCTTCTCTATCCATCTTATTGATGAAAACAATCATAGGTGCTTGTCTCATTCGACAAACTTCCACGAGTTTTTCCGTTTGCATCTCCACACCTTTCGCCACGTCAATTACCACAATCGCACTATCTACAGCCGTTAATGTTCTGTAAGTATCTTCCGCGAAATCCTTGTGACCAGGAGTATCAAGGATGTTGATTTGCTTGTCTCGATACACGAATGCCATTACGGAAGTAGCAACCGAAATCCCTCTTTGCTTCTCGATCTCCATGAAATCACTTGTCGCATGCTTTTTGATTTTATTCGATTTTACCGCACCCGCTTCTTGAATGGCACCACCAAACAGAAGTAGTTTTTCCGTCAATGTGGTTTTACCAGCATCCGGGTGAGATACAATCCCAAAAGTTTTTCGCTTACTTATTTCTTCTATTAAATTTGCCATAATCCGTGAATAAGCCGCAAAGATATAGAATAATCGGATTACGGGGAGGCAAAGCATAACTTGTTTTTTGGGCTCGAGCCCAAAAAAGAAAGACAATAAAATTTCCTTCATTTGGTTATTAAAATATGATTTACAAAAACACCAATTTTCGAAACTCCTTTGCTGCATTTATAATTTCCCTATTCGCTTTAATTCCTTCGTACGCTCAGAGCGATTCAGAGCTTATGATATTTCCGAAATATGCCATTAGTTATACTCCATCAGCATATTTAAACACGTTCTCTGCTTTCCAAATCGGTTGCGATGTACGTATGAAACAACGACTTAATCTAAGCATAGAAACAGGAATGATATTTAGATCAATCTATTCAAATAGATCTCAAGGAACCAAAATTAGGATAGGCTTAGATTATGGATACAAAGCAACAAAAAACGAAATCAAAACGGTTGGCCTTAATTTAGTTTTGCGTAATACAATTAGCCCAGTGACAGATGTATTTTATTTGGAAGAAAATGAATTTATTAATTTAAATTATCACAAGGCATCGACAATCTATGGCGCTCAAGCTAGAGTAGGTAGAGTTCTAAAACTTGCCGAAAGATTAAATTTTAAGACTAATATTGGATTAGGAGTTGGCTATTTGTTGGTTCGTGATATTAATTTGATTCCACCAGAAGGAGCAAAACTTTTTAATACAGAAGAAGAGTGGTTAATAGCGGATAGAACTGAAGGTAACTATATTGTTCCATTGGGATCTGTTTCTTTGACATTTCTATATGCGATGTATTAAATATTCTTTCCTGATTTTATTGTCCTCTCATTTCACATAACATAGCTTTAACGAAGTGTTTTTGGTTGATTAATTTTGGGCTTGAGCCCAAAAAAGAAAAGTAAATTATACTATTCCATATCTTAATACAAGGAACTGCCATATGTAATCCTAATGTATAAGTTATAATTCATGTAAAGTTTTACATTTATCGTGTTTAATTCGATTTCAATCTTATGTTTGTAAACATATTGCTTTTTTTTACATTATTTACATGTAACGCACATTACAGCATTCCACTTTTCGTGGTTTAATAAAATCAATTTTATCGCACAATCAAAAGATAAAAAGGCAGAGTTCGGCACAAAGCCTTTAGGTAAGTTACTTGCACAACAAGCTGTTCCTGCTGCAATTGGTATAATGGTGTTATCCATTTACGCTATAATAGATACAATTTTTGTAGGGAGGTATGTAGGTCCAGACGGGATAGCAGCCATTACGGTTATATTGCCAATTACATTTCTTATGGGGTCAATAGGAATGGCAACTGGAATCGGTGGTGCATCAATAATTTCTAGAGCTTTTGGTGAAAAGAATGATGAGCGAGCATATAAGACTTTTGGGAATATGATTGCTTTGGTGTTAGTACTTACACTGTCGTTGACGATTGTTTCGTTTATATTTTCAGAACAAATTACTGCTTTATTTGGAGGGAAAGGATCGGTTCTAGCTCCTGCCAATGAATATTTTAGGATTGTACTTTTCGGTATTCCGTTTTTAGCTTGGGCGATGATGGCTAATAACGTTATTAGGGCTGAGGGTTACCCCAAAATTGCCATGTTTACCTTGATTACTCCTGCAGTTGTAAATCTTATTCTTGACCCCATATTTATCATATATTATGGTTGGGGGATGTTTGGGGCAGGTTTAGCTACTACGATTGGATATGTGTTTAGTGCTGGATTTACTTTTTGGTATTTTTTGGGCAAAAAGTCGGAAATGCGATTGCAATTAAGATCGATTATTCTCGATTGGAGAATTGTAAAAGAGATAGCAGCGATAGGGTCAGTTACATTAGCCAGACAATCTACAATAAGTGTTTTGTCGATAGTGTTAAACAATTCACTTTTTGCATATGGAGGGGAAATCGCAATAGCAATGTATGGTTTGGTTAATCGAATCATGTTGTTTTTGAACTTCCCTACGATAGGAATTACCCAAGGATTTGTCCCAATTGCAGGTTATAATTACGGCGCGAAATTAAAGAATCGTGTTACGGATTTAATCAAGATTGCTATGCAATCGGCCACAGTTCTTGCGGGAATCTTGTTTATTATAATACTTATTTTCACTCCTATTATATGTGGGTTATTTACAGATGATGAGGTGTTAATTCAACGTGCTATTCCAGCTGTTCGAATCTCATTGTTAGCAACACCATTAATTGCAATCAATTTAATAGGAAGTGCATATTTTCAGGCGACTGGAAAGGCAATGGCAGCGTTATTATTAGCACTTTCCAAGCAAGGATTCTTTCTTATTCCATTAATACTTATACTTCCTTTGTTCTTTGGATTGAATGGTATATGGTATTCATTCCCTATTGCAGATGTTTTGGCAGCGATATTAACCTTTATTTACTTGAGGTATAAGCGTAAACAAGAATTACTTTTGGCGTAGGTTTTTTTGGGTTGAACCCAAATAAAGAAGAGTATAAACCAGGCAACAATTCATCTATTTATGTCCTCTAGTAACTATAATACAATTAGTTATGAAAAGGAATCTAGTATATTTCGACCTTGCATTTTTCATATTTACAGGCTTATTTTATAGTATTTGGGAATAATAATATTTGTCTATTGAGGTTTCACTTTCCTCGATTTTGTAAATAATAGAATACAACACGTCCACATTTTCTTGCTTTTTGGACAATAGAACAAACATCTTGTGTCCATTTTTTCGTGTTTTTTACAAAAGAAAAGCACGTATCCACTGTTTTACTTAATTAGAACATTATATTTCTCATATTTAATGAGGCTTAATTATTCATTTGAAAATTTATTTACCTTAATTGAAGCGTTTTTAGTGTTTCGTTAATTATATAGTTGTAAGGTGTGCGCAACCTATTTTTTTAATACTAAATTAAATATAATGAACAGCTTAAAATATATAATCCTTCTTTCGATATTCATTTTGTTTTCATGTGAAAAGGAGTTTGACGGAATCATAGAAAATGAGATTATACCTAGTTATACAGAAGTATCTATTGAAAAAATATCAGGAGAAGTTGGCGTACATAGAAATTTATTTACGAGAATGAATTTTGCTCCAGCAGTTCCAGACTTAGTCGTAAAATTAATATTCGATGGAATTGTTTTGGACGAAGTTCAAGGTACAGTATACGGTAGTTATGATTTCGAAGAACAGCCTATTCCTTTGGATCAAACATTCATATATGCGGAAGCAACAGGATATTATCCCTCTATAAGGAAAATTGATTTGGACGTTCCTTATCCATTTAGGCTTCATTTAATCCCACTTGAGTATGAAGAATTCAATGAGCATATCATTGAAGAAACTGAACCGATGATAAGAATTCAGGCAAATTTAGTTCCGATTAATAGCAGATTATTTGTTTATGCATTAAACGAAAATGGTCAATTAATCGGTAATCAATGGTTAGATCCTGATTTAGCACATACTATAGATATGGCGGTAATGGCAGGGCAGAAATTTAAGTTGCATATTCGTGATTTTTTCTGCGAAGATTTGCCTCCTATGGAATTTGGTCCATTTGAAGAAGATGTAAATTTAGGAGATATAGATGTTGGCGATTTTGAACTTCCTGAATTTGTTGAACTTACTGGTAATAACGATGTATGTCAGGGATACCCTAATACATTTGTTTTCCAAGGTGATAAATATAAACAGAGAGCATCAATTTACAGTGATTATACCTATCAGAGATCACTAGATAAATGTAGTCTGTCTGACGAGCCATTACAGATTGTATCGTTTTATAAAGATCCTATTACTGATGATTTTCAAAGCTATGCAAAAGCCTCTGTTGATTTTACAGCAAATCAAGATTTAGAAGCAGATTTAATTAATTGTGCAGAAAATGATTTATTTCTTAAATATAAAATAGAGGGTGGGGTTGAGAATGAAGAAACCTTTCTACCAATACTTGCAAGTCTTAAAACAACAGGAGAAACAGAAATTTATATTGAAATGCCAGGATTAGGAGAAAGAAGAGGAATTAATATATTAGGTAATTCAGGTATTCATCAAGGACAATTACTTTTTCAACATAATAACTTCCCAGTAAATACAGATTTCGATTTGTATTATTCAAATAACATGAATTTTGAAATAACATTAAATGATGGAGAATTTGTAGAAGGAACTTTTGAAGGAGAAGTTGTAAATAATGAATACCAAAGTCAAGGAGTTTTATCTGGTTCATTCAGAGCTCTAGTAAAATAATTTCCATGATAAATTTAATAGATTGAACGAAAAGTCAGAATTAAGGGACATTATCAAAGCTTGCAAAAGTAAAGATCGCAGAGCGCAAAAGGCATTGTACATGCGCTTTGCTGATCTATTGATGAATGTAGCTTATAGGTATGTTACTGATGTTCGCAAAGCGGAAGATATCGTTCACGATTCGTTTTACAAGATTTTTAAAAACATAAATCAATTTAAAGAGACAGGCAGTTCTTTTGAAGCGTGGATAAAACGAATCACTATTAATGAAGCTTTGATGCGTTTTCGTAGAGAAAAAATTTATTACGAAATTGATGAAAAGCAATGGAATGAATTACAAAATGTAGACATAAGTATTCTTGATGAACTTCAAGCCGAAGATATCCTAAAGCTTATTGCACAATTACCCAAAGGTTGCGCTATTGTATTTAATTTATATGTTATTGAAGGATTTAAACATAATGAAATAGGCGACTTATTGAATATAAAAGCAAGTGCTTCAAGGGCACAATTGGCTAGAGCTAAAAGTAAATTAAGAGAATTATTGAATAAACAGAATTACAAGATCTATCACGGATAAATAATATGGAAGAGAAATTTAAAACTAAACTGACAGATTATAAAGTCGATTGGGATAAGGATAAACTTTGGGATAAACTAGAGCCTGAATTACCTGTGAAAAAGTCTAAGAAAAGACTCTTTTTGATGCTCATGTTTTTTGTTCTATGTGGAATTCTTGTAATGAAATTTTACTCCAATGAAACACAAAATGTATCTGCTGAATTTGAGAAGACTAGTTCAAAAACTGAAGAAATAGTAGAACAAAAAAGCAATTCAATAACGGTTACTAATAAAACTGAAATAGAAAATAATTTTGGGTCCACCCAAAGTAAAACCTTAGATAAATTAAATCCAGTAAGTAACAACAATATAGGATTAAATGAAAATCAATTAGCCGAGAATTCAAGCGAAAGAAATACTAATAAACCTCAAAAAAATACTACAAAACAAAAAAATACTAAGCCATCATTACGTATCAATAGTCCCCAATCAAATATTACAACTAATGGAATGTCAAACGCTGCAATAAAAATAGAATTAGGTAATCAAGATGCAATAAGTGAAGATCAAGTTAAGCAACCGAAAACAGAAATGAATGAACAAAAAATTCCATTTAAAGAAAAGTCTAAAGCTTTTTCTCCTCAATTTTTATCGAATAAAGCCTATGAATCAGTAGAAGAAAATCAAATACTATTAGAAGAATATGATTCAAAAGTGGATAGAGAAATTTTTGATATTGATTTGCTTTCTTCTGGAAAACTACACTACTTGAAAGAGAAGAACAATCTAAAGGATTTGCAACTTATTGACAATCGAAAAAACACATTCTTGGATAAAGTATATGTGGGGCTTGATGTTTCAATAGGTACTTTATTACGAGATGTAAAACCTGTCGATGCGAATAATTCCAATCATGTTGTAAATCAAAATTTAAAGCAAAATGAATATACGCAATTTAATCATAGTTCAACCTTATTACTCACTTATCAATTGAACAATCAGTTATATTTTTCCACTGGTTTCGGTATACATCAACTAAATGAAAAACTATCTTGGGAAGGGCAATTTGAAAAAGATACAGTTGCTGATTTAATTGGTGCAAATATTTTCTTTTGGGTAGATATGCAAGGGGACACGGTGCTGCAAGATGGTGTAGGACCTGCCGTTGTTTCTAAATATAGAAGGGTTGTTCATTATAATAACATAAGATATTATTCGATTCCCCTTCAATTATCATACGAAAAACAATTTAATAGAGTAGGGCTGTCTATCACAGGAGGAGTTAATCTATCATTCGCACCTAAATATACTGGAAAAACATTGATTAATGGAGCTGAAAATGAAGTTGAAGTTTTCCTTGATCCAAGAATTCAAAGTTTTTCTATAGCTAATTATTATGGAAGTTTGAACGGTATTTATCGTTTCAGTAAGAATACAAGTTTAATAGCAGGAGTTGCTTATAGAAGGGAAGGACAATATGTTATTAATGATTTAGAATTGAATTATTCATCATGGAATGCAAGTGTTGGGATCCGAAGGAATCTATGTAATTAGCGTTAACTCATTGACAAAACCCCTTCGATTAATTCTATTCCTCCACCACCTGTGATTTTATCATTTTCCCATGCGAATGAATTGTGATACAAGGAAAGGGAGGGTAAAATAGATGCATCTAGTGCTTGCAAACTCCACAATAAAGATTGTAATGCTTTTTCTCCTCTAGGCTCATTTGGTGTATAACTACAAGCAACTACTTTTTTGTGCATAAATTCACCAGAACTTGTGACCCATTCCAATGCATTTTTAATGACTGCTGGTAAGTTGTGTATATATTCGGGAGTAATGATGAAAACAATATCACTAGTTTTCAATTCATTTTGCCAGTTGACTAATTCTTTGGGTTCACCCAAATCAGGACAAAAGACAGGAAGTTGTGCATAAGATGTTGAACAATTCCACTGATGGTCAGGAAATAGCAAAGGCAATTGAGCGATTAATTTTTGGGTCGACCCAAATTTTCTTGTTGAACCGCTAACGACCAATATCTTTGCCATTAATAAAACTCGTAGCTGAAACCAATACTCACATTCACAAAGTGCAACCAATTTCTTACGAATCCATCTCCAGGACCTGTAAAATCAGGATCAGTTCCCACGGCTCCTCCACCAATATAACGTAGATTCAAGAACGTAAAAGCTTCTTTTGTAAGTCTAAAACCACCATTAAGACTAGCATCAAGAATAGCACCTACGATTTCATTATCTGCACCATTTAAATAACTAACTGGTGCATAAATACCATCAGCCTCCAAACCAATAAAATATTTATTCCCAAAATATCTTTTGGTACGTAGTTTAAGAGCTGGAACAATACCTATATCTCTTGATCCTCGAAAAGCAGAACCATCTTGAGCTTCGAAATTTATAGTCGCATTTCTTATTTGAATTGTAGGACCGAATGCGAAGTCGTATTTTTTATTATCTGGTAGAAATTCATATAAATAACTACTTCTATAAAAGCCAAAATTGAAAAGAAAATCTATTCCTGTTCCCGCTGCAAAAACCTGATCGTCTACGATAATATCCTCATCGAGAACATTACTAGTTTCTAGTTTTAAAGGTTGGTACAATAGCGTAATAGAGCTTCTTCTAGTTAGGTTAAAGTCTAGCGAAAATCGAGTGACTGGAAAAAGAACATCTTGCCCACCTTGGGATACATAATCGATGTATGTTCCACTATTACTAAATTGAATACGATGATCAACAACACCTAGGAAGCCAATCTCAGCATTCATACGAAGCTTGGGGATGGATTGTGAAAAGGCTGAGAAAGAAAGAGTGATGAGCAAAAGTAAAATGGATATTCTTGGAAACATGTTGTTGAGTTTTAAGATTGTTACGAGAGATTAACTGTGAGAAAGGGAAAAAGTTCATCTTGGCTACGGACTCCGATTAGCGTTAGTCGAATTGCTCGATGATTATGCTTTCGAACATTATGTGTTCAAAGGATGTACGGTAAGTATTAACTAAAAAAACAATTATGAATATTTCAAAAATTTTAGGTATAATATTATTACTTGCAGGAGTTGTACTTGCTTACCAAGGAATAATGACATTCCAAAACAGCACAGCTTCAGCTGAAATTCTTGGAGTTGAATTAACTGCTTCTGATGAGGGTGGACAGATGACAAGCTTTATTTATTTAGGCTTAGCTGTTTTTTCT
This sequence comes from uncultured Saprospiraceae bacterium, assembly GCA_964566605.1. Lineage (GTDB taxonomy): Bacteria > Bacteroidota > Bacteroidia > Chitinophagales > Saprospiraceae > JAHDFB01. The sequence goes on from CAZMKA010000002.1 coordinate 61,557, forward strand.
GGTATTGGCGGAATATATTTACTTGGTCAAAAGTCTTAGTAGAAGAAAAATTTCAATGTACCGAACTTTTATCTTTCTTTAGGAGTAAGATGTATATAATATATTTATTAATTAAAAATCGAAGATATGAGAAAGAAGAGAAAAGTGTCGAAAATTTTAATCAATCCAGTAAAGAACATGAAAATTCGAATTTTCAAAATGACAGACAGGCTAAGGTTTAAAGCCTATCATCCACATTTGAGGTATACATAGAAGATAACCGATTTGTTTTTACAAATCGGTTTTTTTATGCCATTTAATGTATTTTCGACATTCCATTGTAGATTACAAAATTCGAATCACCTCTTTTTCCAGAATAAGTAGAAAAATTACTTATAACTCTTAGAACTACTTTTTGATACTTAATATTTTTTTAAAGCAAATCATCCATTGTCAATGACTTTTTAACATTTCCTGTATATTTATTTGGCTTTAAGCCAAAAGTGGTTAGCATAGTAGTCCAAAGGGATTTTTTAGTTTTATTTGCTTTTTGAAAAGCTGCCTATTTCTTTCTTAATCGTTCATTGTAAGATTTATTTATTTCATAAGCTTCTAAAGAGAATTTTATTTTTATCAGATTAATAACTTGATCTTTGCGGTCTAATACCAGATCAATTTGCGTACCTTCTCCCCACCATGTTGATACAGTTGTTTGTACACCAGAAATTCCTAAAGCATTTTTAATTTCATCGTTGTAAATAATCATATTATCTAAAATGCATTTCCTTATTTGAAGCTTTATTTAAGGCTAATGTGAAATTAGTCAATTGCATGGAAGTATTGCCATTAGCTAGCCCTGTCACATAAAAATCAAATTGATTTTGAAAGTATTGGCGAATAAGGTATGTTTTTCCTGCTCTCCGTCGACCATAAATGGCAATAAAATGTGATTTGTTATCTATTATACAGTCTGATATGACTTTCTTTTCCTCTTCCTATTAAATCCATAGTTATAATTGGCGGTAAATACCTATTTTAGAATACTTTCCGCCAAGTATAAATTATAATTGGCGGAAAGTGTGTGTTTTAAGTTGGTTTTTGCCAATTATAAAAATGCGATATTGGATTTTAAAAGGTAGAATGGTTGGGATGAAAAATCTCAAAAAGAAAATCAAAGAGATTTGACGATTCGCTTTTCTGAAATAAACGAAAATTATGTTATTTTAGAAATACTAGATGAGCGATTAAATTTTGGTAGTTATATATATGGAATGGTTATGCAAGTGCTTTTATACTTTGATAATTATCCCGTTATAAAGGGACATTATATTGCTAGTGCAATTTGTAATTGAATGGTGAAATAGTTGCTCGCTATCAAAGTCTTACAAATTCAGTTAATTTTAGTGTTGTATTATTATTTGGTAAGGTTGCAAAAGGAGTTGAAAAAAGGAGTGGGGAATTATCATCCGATGATTTATGAGAACTTGCACTAATGGTGCGAGAAATAGAAATGGATAAAATCGGATACGAAATGGATATGTCTAATAAAAAATAAGGTATATATTTGTAATTGGATAAAAATGGATACAAAATGGATGCATCTAATAAAATAGATGATAAGTTAGAGTTTGGAGTTAAGAAATACTTGCAGTTAAGCAAATTATTAAGTGAAATAGATACCTTCAAAGGATCATGGAAAGAGAAAGCGCATAAAGAGGCTAGATATCTAAAAGAACTTAGACAACTAGCAACGGTTGCCAGTGTTGGGTCATCGACAAGAATCGAAGGCGTAAAAATGTCAGATGGAGAAATAGTAAAGCTCTTAAAGTCGGTGAAATTAAATAAGCTGGAAAATCGAGATGAGCAGGAAGTTGTCGGCTATTATGATGCTTTACAAGTGATTTTAGAAAACTACGAAGATATAGAATTAGTTGAGCGATACATACACCAATTACATGGAATATTATTAAAGCATAGTTCGAAGGACGAAACTCATAAAGGGAGATATAAGCAATTATCAAATAGAGTAGTTGCGAATTATCCAGATGGTACACAAAAGGTTATATTCAATACAACAGAACCACACTTGACTCAAGTAGAAATGAAAGAGCTGCTGAGCTGGACAATAAAATCAATAAAAACAGAAGAAATCCATCCGTTAATTATAGTAGGAACCTTTATCTATGAATTTTTATCAATACACCCATATCAAGATGGAAATGGTCGATTATCACGATTATTAACAACAAAGTTGTTAATGCAACAAGGATATGACTTTGTGCAATATGTTTCTTTTGAACATGTAATTGAATCAAGGAAAGAAGAATATTATAAAGCGTTAATGGAAGGCCAGAAAAATCGCTATTCGGAAGCAGAAAAAATCGACACCTGGTTGAAGTTTTTCTTAGAATGCATGATAGATTTAACAGCGAGATTGAATAAGAAGTACATGACTTACAGCAAGATTAAGATTGCATTAAACGAACGTCAAAAGTCAATTTTAGCATTTATAGCAAAGGAGAAAACGACAAAGGTTGGAGCAATAGAAGAAGCTCTGGAGTATGAATCTAGAAATACCATTAAAAAGGATTTATCTTATTTATTAAAAGAAGGATTGATACTCAGAACTGGAGCAGGAAGAGGTGTACAGTATCATCATAATGAAGAAGTGTAAAATAACTCCACACTTGTATAGATCCACTGAATATAGAATAAAAACAACAGTCCCCACTAACCAAGCTTGCTGAGCGAAGCCGAAACACATAAAAAAAGTCCACATTCTTTCGAATGTGAACCTTTTCGCGCTTCTTCAAGGACTCGAACCTTGGACCCTCTGATTAACAGTCAGATGCTCT
>CAZMKA010000003.1:0-63779 GCA_964566605.1 uncultured Saprospiraceae bacterium
ACTTACAGCTGCGGGGACAGCTCCGGATTTTCACCGGATTCCGATCTTATATAAATTAAGATATTACTTTAATAACGGTACAAAGGTAAACTATTTATGGTGGGTTCGAGTATTGATTGTTTTTTAAATGTAGTTGGGTTCTACCTCAACCCCAACCCTTGTTATTTCTACCAGAACACCAACCCTTATTATGTCCACCTCAACCCCAGCCCTTCTCCTATCTATGAGAAGGGAGCCCTGATTTTTCTGTTAAACTTTAACTTAAGCCTTGGGATATACCTCGATAATAAATATAAAGCCTTTCTAGGCAATGTGCTGAGTGGAATCGAGTTCCACCTTAGTTCGGCAGGCTCATTACATGCTCCTAGCGCTTCTTATTTCGACATTGCTCAATACATCACCTATCTAGGCAATGTGCTGAGTGGAATCTAAGAAAGAAAGGAGTTAAATTTATTTTTTAAAATTTCTGTAAGTTTCTTACCTTCCCATATGTACTAATAAGACGCTTACATCCGATGGAGAAACTCCACTTATTCTTGATGCTTGTCCTATTGTCATGGGTTGAATTTGAGTAAGTTTTTCTCTTGCTTCGCTTGAAAGAGATACTAGTTTATGATAGTCTATGTCAGATTTTAGTTTGACAGATTCTAGTCTATTCATTTTATTGACCATTTCCTGTTCTTTGGTAATGTAGCCAGCGTACTTCATGTTGATTTCAGCAATTTTTGCTGATTCTTGGTCAACAAGACTAATTTTTTCATCTACTTCAGGTAGAACAGAACGCAATGAGTCTAGAGAAATATTCGGTCTTCCTAGAATTGATTCTAGTTTCACTTTCTGTTTTAAAGGAGAAGAATTTTTACTTTCTAGTAAGCCATTAATTTGGTCAGGAGAAACACTTGTTTTTTCTAGTATTCGTTTTACTGCATTGACGTCTTCTTGTTTTTTCTCTACTCGTGCAAGTCTATCTTCTAAATGATTCATGCCTATTTTCGAAACAAGAGGTGTTAGTCTTAGGTCTGCATTATCTTGACGAAGTAAAATTCTATATTCTGCACGTGAAGTAAACATACGATATGGTTCATCCGTACCTTTATTGACTAAGTCATCAATAAGAACTCCGATATAAGCTTCACTTCTTTTTAGAATAAATGGTTCTAGTTCATTAATAGCTAAATGTGCATTAATTCCGGCCATCAATCCTTGAGACCCTGCTTCTTCATAGCCTGTGGTTCCATTGATTTGTCCTGCAAAAAACAAGTTTTTCACTAGCTTCGTTTCTAGTGAAAGTTGAAGTTGTACAGGTGGAAAATAATCGTATTCTATCGCGTAACCAGGTCTAAACATTTTAGCATTTTCGAAACCTCTTATTTTACGAATCGCTCGATATTGTACATCTTCAGGTAAAGAAGAAGAAAATCCATTAACGTATATTTCGCATGTATTCCAACCTTCAGGTTCGACAAACAATTGATGTTGATCTTTATCTGCGAAACGATTTATTTTGTCTTCTATTGATGGACAATATCTAGGCCCAAGACCTTGTATTCGACCATTAAACATAGGTGATTTATGAAATCCTTCTTTGAGGACTTCGTGTACTTCAGGACTTGTATATGCTATATGACAAGGACGTTGTTCTGTTGGTTTTTTAGTATCAGTATAACTAAAACCACTTATTTCATCATCTCCAGGTTGCTCTTCCATCGCGTCCCAATCAAGTGAACGTCCATCTATTCTAGCTGGAGTACCTGTCTTCATACGGCCAGCTTCAAAACCTAATTCATTAAGTTGTTCTGTAATTCCTGTGCTTGCTCTTTCACCTGCTCTTCCACCACCGAATGTTTTTTCGCCTATATGAATCAATCCATTAAGAAAAGTTCCGTTAGTAAGAACAACGGACTTACCTGGTATTTCAAGACCGATACCTGTTTTCACACCTTTGACAACGCCATTTTTTACAACGATTCCAGTTACCATTTCTTGCCAGAAATCAATAAGTGGATTTTGTTCCAACATCTCTCTCCATTTCAGAGCGAATAACATTCGATCGCTTTGGGCACGAGGGCTCCACATTGCAGGACCCTTGGATTTATTAAGCATTCGAAATTGAATCATTGTTTGATCGGTAACAATAGCAGAATATCCACCAAGCGCATCGATTTCTCGTACAATTTGTCCTTTTGCAACACCGCCCATTGCAGGATTACAACTCATTTGGGCAATGGTATTCATATTCATGGTTGCAAGTAAAACTCTTGAACCCATATTCGCAGCAGCAACGGCTGCTTCACAACCTGCGTGCCCTGCACCAACTACAATTACATCATATTCTTGAAACATGAGGCAAAATTAAGAAAATAATCTATGACTGAGAATGATTTTGGGCCCCCGAGCCTATAAAAAATTAAATCAAACACATTTAAAAAATTAATATAAGTTATTCTAATTCAAGGAAATAGTAGGAATCATTGAGATGCTATTATTGAAAAGCAATTCTTCATAAGAGTAATCCATGAAACGTGTGAGTGGAAGTGTGTCAATAAGGGAAATCAATTCAATTTCTGTATCGGTTTTGAAAATTGCCCAAAGTCTCGTACGCTCTTTATTCAAACTATAATTCAATAATTTGCCATCAACAAAGTACTGATTAATAAGGCTTCTTTGTTTTGGAATTAAATCCATGAATTCCATATCGTCTGGATATAGAATGTCAAATTCAACGATGTATAGCTTTTTCTCATTCATTGTCAAATGCAACGAAATTATAGATAAATCTGTTTTCTAGTGTTAGTGTTGTTGGCGAACGAAATTGTAATTCTATTTCAATATTATGAGTTGGTTGTGATAGTAAATCCTTAACATCACTTAATGAACCAAAGAGTTGTAGAGGGCCTGTTTGATTAAGTGGAATTGATTCTTGGAAATAGATTTCACGTGTTGGTAAGACGCCATTTGGGTCGACAAGATTTACAGCAACTCGTTGTACATTGTTATAATCTATGTTCTCAAACTTACCAAGAAACTCAGCTGTACTAGAGTTTACTCTTGAAATATCATCCAAATTGAAACCTTCTTGATTAGCTGCCGCTACAAGTGTGCTCGGTAAATTTTCGATCACAAAAATATGCGTTAAAATATTGTCGAGACCTGCTGGAATATTGAATTCAGCTTCATTAGTCATTGAAAATATTTCACTTTCTCTATCTATACAAGATGGAAAAGTAAGGCAAAAGATTAGTAAAAAAAACAAATACTTCATATCTATCAAACGAATCTATTAAAGATTTATGCACGAAAAAATGAAAAATTATTGGAAAACATATAATTGCTAATTATCTTTCGTAAAAAAATCAACAATGGGAGAACAACGTGTATCCAAATTAACGGATAAGAAGCAAATGGACAAATTTGTTTCGGCCTTATTAAAAGATGTGCAGGCGCTGGAGTATATGTTGGAGAAAGATATGTTTGACAAAGGAATTACTCGAATTGGTGCTGAGCAAGAGATGGTTTTAGTGGATAAGAAAGATTTTCGTGCTGCACCGATGGCAATGGAAGCACTTGAACTATTAAAAGAACATGAATGGTGTGAAACAGAAATTGCCAAGTTTAATTTAGAAACGAATTTAGACCCGCGTGTTCTTGAAGGTTCTTGTTTCTCGGATTTGGAAAAGGAGAATAGAGAGAAGTTGATTATAATAGAAGAGCGAATTCAAGAATTGGGCTTAAATATAGTTTTGACAGGTATTCTACCCACTTTTGTAAAGTCTGATCTGGACATAGAAAACCTTACGCCCAAAAAGCGATACAAAGCTTTGGTAGAGGCGATAAATGAGCAGTTGAATGGCAGAAAGTATGAGTTGAAAATCAAAGGAATTGATGAATTGCGGATAACGCATGATTCGCCATTAATAGAGGCTTGTAATACAAGTTTTCAGGTACATTTACAGATAGAACCTGATGATTTTGTAAAGATGTATAATATCGCTCAAGCAATAACAGGACCTGTATTAGCAATTGCTGCTAATTCTCCATTAGTGTTTGGTAAAAAGTTATGGCATGAGTCGAGAATAGCCATGTTTCAACAGTCGATAGATACGCGATCTTCGCATAATCATATACGAGATAAGTCTCCCAGAGTTAGTTTTGGGAATAGGTGGTTAAAGGATTCTATTATGGAGATTTATAGAGAAGATATTTCCAGGTTTAGGGTATTATTAAGTGCTGATATTGATGAGGATTCTATTGAATTATTAAAAGATGGTAAGATTCCTAAATTGCGTGCACTTCAGGTTCATAATTCAACAGTTTACCGATGGAATAGACCGTGTTATGGTGTTAGTGATAATGGTAAGCCGCATCTTCGAATTGAAAATAGAGTTTTTGGGGCTGGACCCACAGTAAAAGACGAGTTAGCAAACGCAGTTTTTTGGATTGGATTGATGCTAGGGATGGCAGAGAAGTATGATGATATTACGAAGGAATTATCGTTTGAAGATGTACACGATAATTTTGAGAAAGCAGCACGATTTGGGATAGATACGACGTTTAGCTGGATAGATGATAAAAAGGTTTCAGCTACGGATTTGATATTAAACGAGTTGGTTCCCATTGCGAGGAAGGGACTTACGTCCAAAGGAGTTGATAAGAAAGATATAGATGCTTACTTAGGTATAATCGAAGAACGTGCCCGATTGCACATGAATGGAGCGCGATGGATTCTTCGTTCTTATATGAAATTGAAAGGAAAAGCGAGTCAGGATGAAGTTCTGTCAACAATTACACATTGCATGGTAGAAAATCAAAAGACTTCAAAGCCATTACACGAATGGGATATGCCTGAAATTTCAGATTTAAAATCGTACAATCCGAGGAAGTTAAAAGTATCAGGATTTATGGAGACTGATTTATTTACTGTGCGAAGTGAGGATCTTATTGAGTTGGTTGCAGAGATGATGGACTGGAAAAAGATTAAATATACTCCTGTTGAGAATAAGGATGGTTCGCTTGCTGGATTAGTTTCTTCAAGACTTTTGTTAAGACATTTTATACGTACGAATAATAGTGAATTAAAGAAATTTACAACGGTAGAGGATATAATGATTAAAGATCCTGTTTCCATTAGTCCATTAGCAACTATAATGGATGCAATGAAAATAATGAAAGAGAAGAATGTTGGGTGTTTACCTGTAGTAGATGGAAAGGAATTAGTAGGAATAATAACAGAACAAGACTTTATAGCAATATCAAGAAGTTTGCTTGAGAGGGAATAGATAATACTAATTCTGTTTCAGAATTTCATATATTATAAAAGCAATTACTTCCTAAGTAATACTCACGATAGCGAAGTCTATCCTTGCGTTTTTCTGCCTTGTACTTGATTAATAATTCTTGAAACAAAAGTGAAATCTTAAAAAAGAATTGGTATAATTCAAGATTAAGCAAAACAAAAAAGGGACAGTTGCGAAGCAACTGTCCCTTTATAATTTATCGTACTAAACGATCGAGAAAATATTAGTTAATAATATTAATATTTCTTACAATCAATTTATTTCCAGCTTTCACTTGTAGTAAGTACATTCCACTTTGAACTTGTGATACATCAATTGAATGCGTAGCAGAAGATTGAACTCCATTTACTGCATCAGTTAATACTGTTCTACCTGAAACATCCATTAAGCTAAAGCTAATGTCTGAAGGTGTATCTAATGTTAAATCAATGTTTAACTCGTTAGATGCAGGGTTAGGGAAGATAACTACTCTTTCAGTTTCAGTTAATTCTTCTTCAACAGAAACAACGTTGCTTAATAAGATATTATCTATGAACATCATATCACCCCAAGCTGAAGTGAAATATAATCTAATTAATACCTCTTGTCCTTCATATGCTGCAAGGTCAAACTGGATGTTTGCCCATTGAGTAGCTGTAGGAGTAAAGAATGCATTGTTTTGGTTTACTTCTGGAGCAGTTGCTAAAGCAGAACCAGCTTCATTAAATAGATCAGTATATGTTTCACCACAATCAGTTGAAATTTGTACTTGCATTCTATCTTGAGAACTTTGCCAAGAAGTATAAGCATAATCTAAACTTAAAGATGCAACCGCTGGAACAGTAAATTGGTTCGCAACAACGATTTCCCCGTTTGCAGTTCCTACTGTTGCAGGATTCCAGTTCCAAAAATTAACCCATATTGAGTTGTCAGACTCACCAAATCCACCTATAGGTGATGTCGCTCCCATGAAAGTAGCATTTACTACTGAACCAGCTAAAGGTAAATCTACAATAGTTCCAGAAGCAAAAGCTCCAACAGTTTCAGCTTCGAAATCTTCTTCAACTAAATCAGAAGAAGCACCTGCTTTTCCAACAACTGTTTGAGCACTACCATTATTCAATGTAGCGATATCACCACCATCTGTTGCAACTTCGAATTCTATTACTGAAGTTCCTGGAGGAAGAGATAAAGATTCAAAAGTGATTGTATTGCTAGCTCCAGCTGCAAGTGGATCCATAACAGTTTCTGTTAAAGTAGTAACACCATTAATTATAAGGTTAGCTTCATAAGAAGTAACTTCACTACCACCAGCATTTTCTATAGTTACCTCACCTGTGAATTCATAATCACATAAACTTGTAGAAGTGTTAACCGCAGAACTTGAAATTCCTAAGTCAGCATATCCATCAAGTGTTATAGGGTGAGATGCAGCAGCATTGTGAACTGCTTGAGTGTTATCATTTTGTAACCATGCTACAACAGATAATTGGTTGTAGTTATATACGAAATCAGGAATAGCTAATCCAGTCCATGTATTTTCCCAAGTTTCACCGGCTGCTATTTCAGGAATATCCATTCCAGCAGTTCCAGTAAAAAATGTCTTAAGAACCGCTTCGAATTCTACTAAACTAGTTGAACCTGGAGGTGTTGGCCACACGATTACTTCTTCAGTTAAAGCAACTCTTAATTTATCATTAGCATCTTCGAATGCTTCTGTTCCTTCGTTTATAATTCTTACAGTAACATCCATAGATGTTAAATCATTTACTACGTGTTCAACTTCAATAAGAACTGGAGAAGAAACTGCATAAGCACCATCAATTTGTGCTTGAGTTATTGTCCCAGGACTTCCTGTGTCAGGACCGTCATAACGTAAATTAGGTACACCAGTAACACCGTAATAATCAACTCTATCTTGTACTTCAGTAGGGTTGTCAGCATTCATAGGATCAACTCCAGGCCATGATGTTTGGTATCTTACTTGCACAATTTTTTCTGAATTAGCAGCAACGATCGCATTAAGAGCAGGCGTTGTTGTTTCACAAGGAGGGCAAGAAGCTTGTGTAAATTCTTCTAAAAGTATAGTTCTCTGTGATTGAGAAAAACTTAAAACAGAATAACAAGCAAAGCAAAATAATAGTATAGCTTTCTTCATAATAATTTTTATGTAATAATTTGTTCTAAATGTTGCGCAATATAAAAAATTTTGTCTTTCTAAAAACACATTCTGCAGTATTAATCTGAATTTGTCATTTTGAGTTAATAATTAAAGATATAAGTGTTGCCTGACTGACGTTTTTGATTAAACTTTTTTAAAATTGAAAAAAGCCGACAAATACTGTTCTTATAGGTATCTTTAAGCCTAAAAAAACCATGTGTGGTATCGGTCTTCATGCCTCGTTTTCATCCCAAGTTGAAGAATGCTCATTCAAAGCTTATATGGATTCTATTGTTCATAGAGGACCGGACTCTCAAAACATACTAAAACTTAATTCTAATCTACTAATAGCTACAAATCGACTTGCTATAATTGACACCAATTCAAGGTCGGATCAACCCATGAGTTATAAGGGTTTTACCATTTCCTTCAATGGTGCTATCTATAATTATAAGGAATTAAGAAAAGAGTTGGAGGATGTGGGTCACACCTTTAAAACAGAGAGTGATACCGAAGTCATTCTTCACGCATATGAGGAATTTGGAGCTGAATGTTTGCATCGCTTTAATGGTATGTGGGCATTTGTTATTCACGATGCGAGTACAAATAAATTATTTGTTACAAGAGATCGATTTTCTATTAAGCCACTGTATTATTATCATGATCAATCGGACTTTTTTATCGCTTCGGAAGTGAAGCAGTTTAAGACAATAGAAGGGATAAACTTATCATATAACAAAAAGCGAATTGTAGAATTTTTACAAAGTGGAGGGTTTAAAAATTTTGATTTTAAGACTTTTTATAATGAAATATTCCAACTTGAAGGAGGAACATATATGATATTCAACTTGGAAGATTTTACCAAAAAGTTGTTTAAATACTATGACTTTGAAGATGATGATAAAGGAGGGATAAAGGCTGATGAAGAATTAAAGTCATTAATTAAAGAGTCTATTGCTTTGCGCAAACGTGCGGATGTTCCTTATGGACTAACTCTTTCAGGAGGACTTGATAGTTGTATAATAGGGCAGGAAGTTTTTCGTGCTGATAATGCGATTAAGTCGTATTCTTATATAGCCGAGAAAGATTATGAGTTGAGTGAAGAGAGATATGTTAATGCATTTCTTGACATGTATCCACATACTAATCACCAGATAATATTTCCGGAATCTATAGAAAGAGTGATAAAAGAGTGCATTTATTTTCAAGACGAACCACCAGCGTCATTAAGTGCGGTTGCTCAATTTTTAGTTTATAAGTTAGCAAAAAATAAGGGGGAAAAGGTTTTGTTAAGCGGGCAGGGGGCTGATGAAGTGTTTGGAGGATATCCTAGGTTTTTTGGGTTTATACCCAAAATTGCTATGATTCTTTATTTTAGAAATACCATTTCTCTATTTAGAGTACTCAAAAAAAACAGGGTAGAACTAGGAGATGAACTTTTTAATTTTGAACTTTCAAAAAAAGATCGATTTAATTCTAGTAAAGAATATTCTAAATATTTAATGAGATCATATGGACTGAGAGATTTATTGCATTATGAAGACCGAAATAGTATGGCAAGTAGCATAGAATCAAGACTTCCATACTTAGATTACAGAATAGTAGAAAGAGGAATTAAATCGAGGGATTATTTTAAATTTCAATTGGGTAGATTAAAAGGATCTATGCTAAATGCATTCAAAGAATTTTTGCCAAATCTATTATTTAAAAGAATTAAAAAATTAGCTTTTGATACGCCCGAAAAACGTTTGTTGGACGAAGGGTTTTTTTCTATTGAAGAAGAGCTAAACAAATTAAAAAACAAGTTCCCAGATTTACCTTGGAATGATAAATTAGATTTTAATAGAATTAATGTTTTTACAGCTTGGCAAGTTTATTTTTTAAATCTATTTATTGATAGTGATTCGATAAATTAGGTTTTCAAGTATTCATGAAAACTTAAAATGGCTATCATAAGATTAGGGTGTAATTAATTAGCATAAATTTCCTTATACTTTTCTATAGCGCTTTCCTTGCTAAATTTAATATTTATCTGATGTGATATTTCTAGTGAATTATAGTTTCTTAATTTATCTATAAAATCATTATAAATGAATGAACTGTTTATAAACTTGCCGTTTTCATTTGTTACTAAGTCATAGCCACCTATTTCATTTTTTACTAAAACTGGTAATCCATGAGAAAGTGCTTCTAGAACAGTTAGGCCGAAAGTTTCTACAGAACTATATGAAATTAAAAAATCATATTCACAATATATTTTTTGTAAATCATTAAAAGGTAATTTTCCTTTATACGAGATGCCTTCAGGTATATTTTTACTAAGCGCTTTTTCTATTCCTCCAAAAATGTCAAGTTTGATTTTATTTTTTGCACAGAATTCTAATAGTTCTTTATTGTTTTTAACTGCTTCAAAAGAAGTAACCGAAATTGCTCTTAATTCTTCATTAAAAGCTTTTTTAATTTTTAAATCCCAATAGATGTAATGAGGAATTGTATGTGCATTAATTTTAAAACCTAAATTAATCTTTTGAGTAAATTTTGTTGAAGGCGTGATGACTTTATATGCATTTTTAAATACATTTTTCAGCAATTCTACTCTCCAAGTTTGAATTTTATTTTCTATAAAATTTGAATGATGTAGGCTTATGATATGTTTTATGTTTTTCTTTTTGGCTAGTTCATCACCTAAAAATGAAGCCACATAATCATGAGAGTGTATATAATCAAAATTCCAGTTTTTCAGGAGACTTTCACTTTCCGAAATACAAGACTGAATCCAATTATTTTGAGTTATATTATTTATTTTAGGAATTTGAAAACCTGAAAAATGATGTATGGTTAAGTTTTCATTGATGGTTTCAGTTGCTTTCTTTTTTATTGAAAGTTGTTTATATGAATAGTCAAAATGGAGGATAACAATTTGTATTCCATGAGAGGAAAGGTCTATTGCTAGTCTCTTGATAAAATTTCCAGCGTATGGATTACCTTTGGATGGAAACCAACTTGGTATGAATAGAACACGCATTTTCGTACTTTTGACAAGTGCAAGATAAAAAATGAGACGGAAAGACATTACATATTACTTAAATTCTATCAAACTTAAAATTGATAATAGGAGATTCCTTCAGGTAAGGGAAAGTGATGATTATGCAAAAAAGATGGAGTTGAGAAGACAAGAGTATTCAGAAAGATTTAACTCAAGTGTTTTAAGTTTTCCATCATTTGGCCTTTCGTATAAAACATATTTCTATTTCAATTCGACAAAGATTTTTGATGAAGCTTATTCCTTCAATAATGGATTTCCGATAAGTTTAAAAAACGGAAATCCGCTTCCTCTCATTCCACTATACTTTGGACTTGTTTATATGAATTGCAATCTTCTAGCTAGTGATATTAAGTTGCTAAAAGGAATAGCTGATTATACTTTAAGTAATAGTGTGGCAAAAGGAAATACGCTCTCGTTGCCTCATGAATTTGATTATAAGATCTTTGGGCTTAAAGCCCCATGGAATTCAGGGATAACGCAATCAATTGCAACATCTTTTTTTCTCCGGTTATATGTATTAACGAATGACAAAAAATACTTAATTGCTGCAGAAAATTTTTTTCAAGTTTGCTGTCAAGGAAAAGATAATGGTGGATGTTTAGTTGTTACGAAATCCGGTCTTGAATGGGTGGAAGAATACATGAGCAAACCAAGTGCTTATGTTTTATCAGGTCACATCTTTGCAATTATTGCTTCAGCTGAATTATACCAAATTACTAAAAAAGAAGCTTATAAATTTCGTACTGAAAATTGGTTGAGGTCACTAGTAAATGAATTTAGTTCTTATCAGTATAAAGGACATCTTGTACATAATAAATTTCAATGGAAATTAAGTAACTTGGAATATCAAGGATTGTATGTTGGACAATTTTTACATTTATACGAAATAACTGGAAATGAACTATTTTTAGAATTTTATACCTATTATAATAGCAAAGTGAATTGGAATCGTTTTCATGCATTTTATGGAATATAATTTAATTAATAATGGCTAAGAAGAATATAGAGAAAGAGTTACCTGTAAATCGATATGCATTCACTATGGAACATCTTATAAAGCATAATGAAATTTATGTTTTACAAGAGGCTGATAATAAATTAGCAATCTCATCAATGAATGATAAAAAGCTTTTATCATTTTGGCCTACTAAAGAAATTGCATTAAAAAATGCAAAAGGTTGTTGGGATGGATATTCTGCAAAAATGCTTACTATTGAAGATATGGAAGTTATGCTCGATGTGATAGAGGATAATGATTGGGAGATTGATATTTTCCCTAAGGATTCGAAAACAGGTGTTGTGTTGAGTGTGGAAGAATTTGTAGAAAATTTAAACAAGACATATCAAGCTGTTAATAGTTAATTTTGATTTATAGTTAAATCAATTTATATAGGTTGAAACTAGAGCATTAATGAAGACTAAATAAAAAAGAGACTGCCTACAAATAAGACAGCCTCTTTAGATTTTAAATTCAAAATTTTTACTTCACGAATTCAAGACTATTTTTAATGAATGCACTTAATTCTTCACCTTTCAGCATATTCTGATTTAATCTTGCTAAGTCATATAAGTAAGTTGCAAACTTATCTTTCTTCTCTTTAGATTTCATTTTCACTAACTTCTCTGCAACAAGAGGGTGATTAGAATTTACTACAACGTTAAAGAAATCACCAAACCCTTCTTTATTCATTCCTTGAAGGGATTGCATTTCTTGCATTCTACGCATAAACTCTGGACGAGTAATTACGATAGGGTGATCTTCCGGAGAAAGTGGTTTTAAATCAATAGTTGTAGAAGAATTATTAATTGCTGAAGTAAACAATTCTTTCACTTTATCTTGATCTTTTTCACTCATCACAGATTCTCTAGTCTCATCTTTGGGGATGAGTTGATCAGCTGTTTCGGCATCTACTCTTACGAATCTAACTTCTTGATCTTTATACTCCAGTTGTTGCATAAAGTGATTATCGATTACATTATCCATTAATAACACATTGTAGCCAGCATTTTTTGCAGACTCTATAAAACTGTGTTGTTCTTTTACATTATTGGAATAGATATATACGATTTTATCGTTTTTGTCCTTCTGTAATTCCTTTACTTTTTCTTTGTACTCTTCAAGTGTATGGTAATTACCTTCTTCTGTTTTTAGTAATGCGAATTTTTTAGCTTTATCATTGAACTTCTCTTCGCTAATCATTCCATACTTAACGAATACACCTATTTCATCCCACTTGTTTTCATAAGCTTCACGATCTTTTTTGAATAGACTATTTAATTTATCAGCAACTTTCTTAGTTATGTAAGAAGTGATTTTCTTTACATTGGAATCACTTTGGAGGTAACTCCTAGAAACATTAAGAGGAATATCGCTTGAATCTATAACACCATGTAAAAGCGTAAGGAATTCAGGAACAATTTCTTTTACATCATCAGTAACGAATACTTGATTACTGTAAAGTTGGATTTTGTTTTTCTGAACTTCTAGAGAATTATTAAGCTTAGGGAAATATAGAATTCCTGTTAGATCAAATGGGAAATCAATATTCAAATGAATCCAAAATAATGGTTCAGGCGAATGTGGATAAAGCTCTTGATAAAATGCTTTATAGTCTTCATCTTTTAGTGAAGCAGGCTTTTTCGTCCAAGCTGGATTTGTGTTGTTAATTATATTATCAACTTCCGTCTTGATTTCTTGTTTTTCGTCTCCTTCTCCTTCCCAAGTTGATTCTTCTTTCGTTCCGAATTTTATTTCAATTGGTAAGAATTGACAATATTTATTTAGTAATTCAGAAATTCTACTTTCTTGCAAAAACTCTTCACTGTCTTCAGAAATGTGAAGAACGATTTCTGTTCCTCTTTCTTTTTTGGAGTGTTGCTCCAAAGTAAAACTTGGATCTCCTTTACACGTCCACTTTACTGCTTTAACCGTTTTCTTATATGATTTTGTAATCACGTCCACTTTATCAGCAACCATGAAAGCAGAATAAAAGCCTAGACCAAAATGTCCTATTATGCTTTCATTTTCGAATTTTTTCATGAAGTCTTCAGCGCTTGAGAAAGCAACTTCGTTAAGATACTTCTTAACTTCTGCTTCGCTCATTCCTATACCTTGATCTTTGATTGTAAGTGTTTTTGCTTCACTATCAATAATTATTTCAATTTTAGTGTCACCGAGTTCACCTTTTAAGTCACCTTTAGCAGCGATAGCTTTTACTTTAGTTGTTGCATCAACAGCATTGGAGACAAGTTCTCTTAAAAAGATATCTTGATCTGAATAAAGAAACTTTTTAATAATTGGGAAAATATTTTCCGCTTGTACTGAAATGTTACCTTTTTCCATTTTTATTGTTTTTATTTACACCAATCTATAAGCAATTGCTATGCCATGGCTACTTTGGTGACAATATGACAGAATGAAAGCGTGAAGGAGAAATTTAAAATGTAACAATGACTTATTAACAGGATTCTACTGCCAAATCTATGCTCATGTAACATTGATTTTCAGCAATAATATCTAGGTATCCATATTTTGCAAAAAGATCTCTTACTGGTCCTTTAAGTCCAGATATTTTCCATTCTATTTTTTCAGCAGAAAGGTTTCTTGATAAAAGTTTAAGTGTATCGAATCCTGTACTATCAATATGGCTTATTGATGAGAAATCTATAATCAAGGTTTTAATCTCAGGTCTATTTTCTATTTCTTCTAAAACTTTATCATAAAAATAGTCTGAATTAGCAAAATATAGATCGTCATCATATCGGAAAATAAGCACACTAGGATTACAAGTTGCTTCGGAAAAGCGATCAATATTTCTATATACTTCTTGTTCGCTAAGTTTGCCCAAAACCGCATAATGTGGTTTCATAGTTTTCCATAAAATGAAACCAATCGATAATAATATTCCAGTAAATATTCCTGCTTGAATACCCACTATAATCGTAATTAAAAAGCAAGCAATCATTGCATAAAAATCAGCTTTTTCTAGTTTGAATAAACGAATCATTTCTTTTACATTGATTAATTTGAATACTGAGCTAATAATTATTGCTGCGAGCATAGCTTTTGGGGTAAACCCAAAAATAGGTGTGCAGAAAAGTACTATTACAAGTAAAATTAACCCAGCCATTATAGAACTAAGTTGACTGAAACTTCCCGAAGAACGATTAATTTCACTTCTCGCAAATGAACCTGAAGAAGGAATATTCATAAATAAACTACCCACAATTTTTGCAAATCCCAATCCAAATAATTCTCTATTCGAATTGATCCTATGATCTTGATTTTTGGAAGCCATACTCTTTGCTAAAACGGATGAATCAATAAAACTCATGACAGCAATTATTAAAGAAAGAGGAAGTAATTTCACTATAGTTGTCCAGTCAAAAGCAGGAATTTCAGGTAAAGGAAAACCTGATTGAAATGGTGAAATACGTTCAACTATTACATTTTGTTGAACTAATAAATATGTGACCACACTCGCTAAAACTAATACTATTAAACTTGATGGAATTTTTTTCGAAATTGCTTTACAGATAAATATTATTGCAACAGATGATAAGCCGATAGCTGCGGACACAAAGTTGAGCTGAGGCATATTGATCACCGTGTTTTTAAAGTCTACGAATGCATTATTAGTTCGATCAATGGAGATGCCAAATAGGACATTTAATTGATTGACAATAATAACTATTGCGGTGGCAGAAATGAAACCAGTGATAACTGGATTCGAAAGAAAAGTAACTAATATTCCGAGTCGGAAAATCCCGAATAATACTTGAATTACTCCAGCGAGTAAACAAACAATTATTCCTAATTGTATATATTCAGCAGTTCCTGGATCGGCAAATTCGCTTAAGCCACTAAGTAAAATAATAGAAGCTAATGCTACAGGGCCTACAGATAAATACTTCGAACTAGCGAAAAGCGGATAAATGAATAAAGCTACAATTCCAGTATATAATCCACTTTTGGCAGGAAAACCAGCGAGTAAACCATAAGCAAGACCTTGAGGTACAAGCAAAATGATCACAGAAATTGCAGCAATTAAATCTTTAATTATTGCTTGTTTACTATAGCCAGATTTTAACTGCTGAAATATTGACATTTTGTTAGCTTAGATCGAAGGTAATTCCTCCAATAAACGATCTACATTGTCAACAATATTACTTACACTAATTCCATTTCTCTTCATTATGGAAGCTGCAATTGATGCTCTATATCCTGACTTACAATGTATATAGTAATGAATGTTATTATCTAGTTCGGATATTCTATCGTGAATTTCTGACAGTGGCAAACTCTTGGCTGTACTTACATGGCCGTCTTTAAATTCAACTGGTTTACGAAAGTCAATAATAGGACAAGTTTCTGAATAAATAGACTTCATTGATTCAGCATTCTCTACATCATAACTATCAACTGGATTTCCTTGATTTTCCCATTCTTCAATACTTGCATTAAGGAATCCTAAACTGTTATCATAGCCTACTCTAGAGAGTCTCATAACCGTTTCTTCTTCTTTTCCTTCAGGTGCTACAATTAATATTTTTTGTTGAATATCAGGAATCATTTCACCAACCCAAGGTGCAAATCCACCGGTAATACCTATGAACAAAGATCCTTTAATGTGCTTTTTAGCGAAGTCCATTTTATCTCGTACGTCCAATACTAGCACATCGCTGTCGCTGTACAATTCTTTAAAAGCATCAATGCTTAGCGCACGCATACCCGTTTTCATGATTTCAGACAAGTCCTCGTAGCCAGTTTTGTTTATAGAAACATTATACTTGAAATAGCCAGGAGGAGAAGCAAGACCGTCAAGAACTTTAGTTATAAATTCTTCTTTTGTTAAGCTCGAATCTAAGGCGTAATTTGTTTTTTTCTGATTCCCCAAGGTGTCAAAAGTTTCATCTCGCATATTTTTTCCACATGCAGAACCAGCTCCGTGTGCGGGATAAACGACAAGGTCATCCGACAAAGGCATTACTTTATTTCTTAAGGAGTCATATAGCATTCCTGCTAAGTCTTCTTTTGTTAATTCGCCAATTTTTTGTGCTAAATCAGGGCGTCCTACATCACCGATAAAAAGAGTGTCGCCACTAAACAAAGCTTTTTCAATTCCATTGTTATCTTTTAATAAATAACAAGTTGATTCAAGCGTGTGTCCAGGAGTGTGGATTGCTGTGATAGTTAAGTCGCCTACTTTGAAGACTTCTCCATCTTTTGCATTTTGAATGTCATAAGATGTTTGGGCTTGGGGCCCAAAAATAATTGTAGCACCTGTTTCTTTTGCTAGACTTATGTGTCCAGAAACAAAATCAGCATGAAAATGAGTTTCAAAAATATATTTGATTTTTACTCCTCTTTCTTTTGCTCGCTCTAAGTATGGTTGACTTTCACGCAAAGGATCAATCACTGCAGCTTCACCATTACTTTCAATAAAATAAGCACCTTGAGCAAGGCACTTTGTATAAATTTGCTCTATAGCCTTTTCTTCTAATATCATTTGTTATCCCATTTATTAAATCCGCCGAGCATATTGTTAAGATTTTTGAAGCCTAATTCTTGCATTTTTTTGCAAGCTCTGGCACTTCTTCCACCTGATCTACAGTATACAACGTACTCTTTATCTTTATCTAATTTACTTATTTCAGTCTCGAAATTCGGAGAATTTATATCTAAGTGAACACTCCCAGGAATCATTCCGTTCGCAACTTCTTCATCCGTTCTTACATCAATAAAAACAGCTTCTCCTTCACTAATTTTCTCAGCTGCTTCTTCTACGCTAATGTCATTCATCATTATAGCGGTTTTAATTGCAGTCGAGTCTTCTTTTTTTACTTCATTAACAGCTGGTTTGCAAGAAAATGTTGCTATTGCTGCGAATAAAATAAGACTTAAGTATACCTTCATCGTTCAATATTTAGAGGACAAAAATATGAAATATAATGTACTGTTGGGTAAAGCCAATAAATTTACTCTTCTTTTTTGTCGGTAAGTAATGACTTTCGGAATATATAGAACAAAATAAAAGCGAGAAGAATGATACTTGCCGAGGCGGCAATAGGAAGGTAATTACTTTTAATTAATAAATAACCACCTATCAAAGGAGTAATGGTTTGGCCTAGTGCAAGCATTGATTGGTTAATTCCTAGTATAGATCCTTGCAGACTTTTATCCGCTTGGGCAGAAACAAGGCTGGTCATATTAGGTGATGTAATACCATAAAAAATTGCAATTACAGGATTCACCAAGTAAAACATCCACCATTCCGTAGGAATAAAAATCAAACTGATTCCCAGTGCCAATAATGGAAGACTAAATATTAATATCTTTTTGGGCGGAAGCCTATAACTTAAATATCTTACAATTAAGCCTTGTGTTAAAGCAAGCCATATTCCTACATATCCATATAAAAACCCTATATCCTTTTCTTTAAAGTCAAACTCTTCATACAGCAGCACTGAAAAAAACTGGGTGTAAAAGGTGAACCCAATGGAGACTAGTAAAACGATAACGAATATTATTCTTAATCTTGGATTCGTAAAGGAAACAAAGATGTTTTGAAGGCCTTTAAGAGCCGATATTTTTGTGTTTAATTTTTCAATTAATGTCTCTCTAAATCTCCATATTACAAGTCCTATATTTAAAAGAGTTAAGGCTGCAGTAAATAGAAAAGGTACGTGATGATCAAACCAAGATACAATTCCATCATCGGACAATAATCCACCAATCATTGGTCCTAAAATAAATCCTAGTCCAAAAGCCATTCCTACTAACCCAAAATTTCTTGTCCTTGAATCGGCATCACTAACGTCAGCTATACTACTCATTATAATGCTGATGTTTCCGCCAGTAAACCCTGGCAACATTCTGGAAAAAAACAGTAACCAAAGGTTCCTAGTTACAATAGCGTATGCAAATAATAGATAACCTATAAATGTTCCTATCAAAGCAATGACAAGAATCGGTTTTCGGCCGTATTTATCCGATAAAGCTCCTAGGATGGGTGCACCAAATAATTGCATAAAAGGATAACAAGCTAGCAGTAAAGTGTAAAAAACCTTAATAGTATCTTTTGAATATTGACCATTGAAAAACTGGCTACCCTCTTCAAAAAAGACAGCGGGAATCACTGGAATTATGATGCCAATTCCTAATAAGTCGATAAAGACTGTGATGAAAATGGTCAGCAAAAAACTAAAATTGGAAGATCTTTCTTTAGCCATACCTTCAAAGATGAATTATAAAGTACTTTCTACCAACTGTTTTGAAAAAATCTACGTTTATTAAGATGAAGTCAAGATTAGTGAGTCAAATACAGATTGAACCCTATAATGGCGAAAAAATTAAGTTTTATCCTTCGATACTCTTCGTCGAAAATGCTCAACAGGGCTAAGGCCATGTATCTGCTTTTCTCCTCGACTCTCTTTGGATAATTACTGAATTTTAACCGCAATTATAAAGTACAATCTGTATAAGTTTTATTGCTGAGTTTGAATTTCTATAACTAGAAAATGTGTACAATGAAGGTACTGGCAATTACATTATTATTCGCCACTCTACTTGTAAGTTGCGAGAGTAGTTTCGATCAAGTCAAAGAATGTGTAGAAGATAAAATTGAGTTATTCGATATGGAAGAATATACTAATCAGGAGATAGGATGTAAATTCTATCTTATTGAATATGAATATCTTGAAGAAAACTATTACTCAGTAGGAAGTCATTGTGCCGACATGCAATTTAATTTAACGGATTGTAGTGGAAATTCAATTTGTGAAAATCAAGAATCCGCATGGTGTGTTGCATTTTTCGAACACTCAACAGACAATGGTATTGTGGCAATAAGTAAGTAAATCTATTCTTTTATTAATATACTGGATTATACATGTAGTCCTCTATATATTCTCTTAATTCACTTGGAATATATTCTGAAGCAAGGTCAAGTTCTCGAGCTTTATCGATCACTGCCATTGCAATTTCAATACTTATTTCGCGAAGTTCTTTTAAACTAGGATAGAGTTTTCCTTGATCAATATCGGATTGTTTTACTTTCTCAGCTAGTGTTTTAGCTGCTATTAAAAAGAATTCATCATCGATTTTTTTTGCTCCACATATCGTTGCAGCAAGACCTATTCCAGGAAAAATATAAGCATTGTTGGATTGTCCAGTAATATATGTAAGTCCCTTAAATTCTACTGGTGCAAAAGGAGATCCACTTGCAAAAATAGCTTTACCATCACTATATTCATATGCTTCTTGCGCTGTACACTCAGATTTAGATGTTGGATTCGAAAGTGCAAAAAGAACAGGTCGTTCGTTTATTTCCGACATCAACTCAATCACTTCTTTTGTGAATGTGCCTCGTGCACCTGATGCGCCTATAATTATGTGTGGCTTGAGTGTTTTTATTGCAGTAATAAAATCCATTTCTTCACCAGGTCGAGCATAATTTACATTAAAAGACATAAGATTTTTCCTGCCTTCAACTAATAATCCGTCTACATCAATGAATGAGATTTTATCTTTTGCTTCTTCCTTAGTAAGACCTTCATTTTCTAGTGCAGTGAGCAATAAATCCGCAATTCCTGTAGCAGCAGAACCTGCTCCTAAAAACATTATTCTACTATCCTTAAGAGCTCTTCCTGTAATTCGTTTCGATGAGTAAACACCAGCTAAAGCTACAGCCGCTGTCCCTTGTATGTCATCATTAAAACACAAGATTTCATCTTTATATTTATTTAATAATTTGTATGCATTTGGTGTTAAGAAGTCTTCAAACTGAATCAATGCCTTGGGATATTTTATTTGAACAGCTTGTACGAATTCGTCAACTAATTCAAGGTATTCATCTTCCTTAATTCGAGGAAATGGATAGCCAACATAAATGTCGTCATTGAGAAGCCTTTCATTATTTGTACCTACATCAAGCATCACGGGTAAACACTGTTCGGGATGAATACCAGCTCCAGCTACATAAAGAGCTAGTTTACCGATAGGAATTCCCATTCCATTCGCACCTAAATCACCTAATCCTAAAATTCTTTCACCATCAGTAACAACGATAACTCGTATGTCTGTATCAGGCCAGCTAGAAAACATATTAAGGATATCACCTTTATCGTCAGGTGAAATGAAAAAGCCTTTTTCTTTTCTGAAGATAGCAGAAAATTCTTTACATACTTGACCAACAGTAGGAGTGTAAACAATAGGAAGTAGTTCGTCAATGTGTTCTATTAATAAGCGAAAAAAGACACGTTCATTTCTATCTTCAAGGGCACTTAAAAAAACATGTTTCTCCACATTGTCATTCTTGCGATTCATATTCGCTAAGATCCTTTTCATCTGCAAATCCTGTGTTGAAACAGAATAAGGGAGAAGACCTTGGATACCCAATTTTTTTCTCTCTTCTTTAGTAAAGGCTGTAGATTTACTGAGTTTTCTATCTCTCAACAAGCTAATTCCTCGTTTGTGCTTGGTCATGTAGACTAATATTTGATTAGAGTTAGCGTAAATATATGGAAATTAGTAAATCCTTACTTGTTTATTAGTTCTTCTATATTTGTCCTGAATAGTATATATATGTGTAAGAATACCTTTTCGAAAAACGAACGACTCAAAAGCAGGAAAGAAATCGCTGCGATTTTTCAACAAGGGAAGGTGTTGAAGACTTTTCCATTAAGGTTTCACTATACGTTAAGCCCTATAGAAGAAGGAGATTCGGCAATGAATGTAGGTTTTGTTGTACCCAAAAGAAATTTTAAAAAAGCAGTTGATAGAAATAAGTATAAGCGAAGAATGTTTGAGGCAGTTCGATTGAATAGAGCGGGTTTTTTACAAAAATTAATTGAACAAAAGCTGCATATTAATATTATGGTCGTTTATATCCACAGAGATGGAGGAGAGTTTAAGTTTATAGAGAAAGCAGTAAAAAAAGGCTTTGAAAAGTTAGAAACTAAGTTATGATTAGTACATTAAGAATGTTTATTGTTGTTAGTATTCTTCTAGCGAGTCATGGGGCTTTCGCCCAAAAGTATCTTCAATTGGAGATTACGAATTCGTTGAAAACTAAAAAATATAGTCCAGGAGAGGTATTAATTTATAAGACAACTGAGTTTCCAGATGAATGGCAAAAAGCTAAGATAACAGGTATTGATTACAAAACGAACATAGTTAGTCTCGACGGTAAGTTAGAATTTATAACGGACATCACTCATGTAAAGGTCATTAATCCGATACCTTTTTATCTTTCAAGAATGCTCTATACATTCGCCGGTGTATCAGCGATTTATGGAGGAATAGGAGATGTTGTTACTGGACAACTTATGCCTCAAACTATTATTTATCCCGCTGGCAGTTTATTACTAGGATTGTTTTTTGATAAATTAGTTACAACGAAAGTTTATCCAATGGGTAAGAGGGCAAACCTGAGAATTCTTGATTTGAGTATGTAGGTTTTAGTGATTGTTGTAAGTAAAATTATTGCCAATAACTTCTTTTCCAAAAATCTTATATAGGTATAAAACTCTCTGAATAGTTTCTCTTAATTATTTTTCATAAGATTCTTACGAACAAATGTTCGTTTTGTTTTGTTGAAATGTCATTATACGTTATTTTTGTATAGTAACATGAGTCCGACATTAAATCGAACGCAGGTTAGTAGATTTCAACTAAAAACTAGGTATATTCTTATTGAATTTAGTTAAAAAGTAAATTATGGAAGCTTCATTAGAACAGAAATTTCAAGACAAAATAGACAATGACATTCGTATAGAAGCGAAGGATTGGATGCCTGAAAAGTATAGAAAAACATTAATAAGACAGATAAGTCAACATGCGCATTCTGAGATTGTGGGGATGTTGCCTGAAGGAAATTGGATAACACGTGCTCCTAATTTAAGAAGGAAAGTTGCCTTATTAGCAAAAGTTCAAGACGAAGCTGGGCACGGATTATATTTATATTCAGCTTGTGAAACACTAGGAATAGAGCGCGCTGAGTTGGTAGATCAATTACATACAGGAAAAGCCAAGTATTCGAGCATCTTTAATTATCCTACACTTAGTTGGGCTGACATGGGAACGATTGGTTGGTTAGTAGACGGAGCAGCGATTATGAACCAGGTGCCTTTGTGTAGATGTAGTTATGGCCCTTATGCTCGAGCAATGGTAAGAGTATGTAAAGAAGAGAGTTTTCACCAAAGACAGGGTTATGAGTTATTACTTACATTAAGTAAAGGGACTCAGGAACAAAAAGATATGTTGCAAGAATCAGTTAACAGATGGTGGTGGCCGTCTCTTATGATGTTTGGGCCGAATGATGCAGAATCTCCGAATACGAAGCAATCAATGAAATGGAAAATCAAACGATTTTCTAATGATGAATTGCGTCAGAGATTCGTAGACATGGCTGTTGAACAAGCTGAAATTTTGGGCGTAAGCCTACCAGACCCAGACTTGAAGTGGAATGAAGAAAGAGGTCATTACGATTTTGGAGAGATAAACTGGGACGAATTTTGGAATGTTGTAAAAGGAAATGGTCCTTGTAATAAAGATAGAATTAGAACAAGAGTAAAAGCACATGAAGAGGGACAATGGGTAAGAGACGCAGCTTCTGCTTATGCTAAAAAACAAGAAGCGAAGAAAAACATATCTGTTGCATAAATTTTGGGCTTTAAGCCCAAACTAAAAAATGATTTTATGAAAGATTGGCCTTTATATGAAATATTTATTCGCTCAAAAGCGGGTTTGCACCATCGACATGTAGGAAGTTTACATGCAGCAGATGATGAAATGGCGATAGAGAATGCTAGAGATGTTTATTGTCGAAGAATGGAGGGAGTAAGTATATGGGCGGTGCGTTCTACAGAAATTGTAGCTAATGATCCGGTGGATGGAGAAGAATTGTTTGAGCCAGCTGAAAATAAGATTTACAGACATCCTACTTTTTATAAATTACCTGATGTATTAAAGCATATGTAAATGGATGAATTAACACATAAATTTATACTTCAATTAGCAGATAATGAGCTTATTTTAGGACATAGAATAAGCGAATGGTGTGGTCATGGGCCTCAGCTAGAACAAGATATTGCCTTAGCAAATATTGCTCTTGATCACGTAGGTCAGTCGAGATTATATTATCAGATGGCTGCAGAAATGGAAGGAAATGGTAAGACGGAAGATGATTATCCTTATAAAAGATTAGAGTCGGAATTCTATAATGTGCAGTTGGTAGAGCATGAGAATATAGATTTTGGGTATACAGTAGTGCGGTCGTTTTTTTACGATCAATTTTATTTTTTGTTATTGGAGCAATTGATGAAAAGTTCGCATATTCAGTTAATGAATATTGCAAAGTCGGCAATCAAGGAAGTGAAATATCACTTGAGATATTCAGGAGAATGGATGAAAAGACTGGGTGATGGAACGGAAGAAAGTCATGAAAGGATTCAAAATGCCGTGAATGATTTATATCCTTACACTGGAGAAATGTTTTTAGCTTCGGAGGCTGATAAGCATGTAAAGGAGACTTTTGGAGTCGATATAGAAAAGATACAAACTAAGTGGAAACAAAGTGTTTCTGATATCATATCGGAAGCGACATTGACATTGCCAGATACGACATGGTTTCATAAAGGAGGGAAAGACGGAGTTCATACTGAAAAGTTAGGCTATCTATTAACAGAGCTTCAATATATTCAGAGAGCTTATCCAAATATGGAGTGGTAATGGAAGTTATTCAATCAAATAAGTTTCATAAAATAAGATCAATACTAGATACTGTTCTTGATCCTGAGGTTCCTGTACTATCGGTTATGGACTTAGGGATTGTAAGAAATATTATATGTGAGGAAGGAAAGATAGAGGTTCATATATGTCCTACATATAGTGGATGTCCAGCACTTGATGTGATAGCGAGAGATATAAAGCTTGCACTTATTTCTAAAGATTTCACGGAGGTAAAAGTCAAGTATGTTTATGATGATGCGTGGACTACAGATATGATTAGTGAGGCTGGTAGAAAGAAGTTACAGGAATATGGCATTGCTGCACCGCAGTATGCTTTAGAAAATGAGAACAGGGCTATTCCGTGTCCAAGATGTGAGAGTGAAAATACGGAACAGATCAGTGAGTTTGGGTCTACAGCATGTAAAGCTTTTCATAGATGTAAAGATTGCTTGGAACCGTTTGATTATTTCAAGTGTAGGTGATATAAGGGAAGTTATAATTCTTAGGCTTCTATGAATTATCGATAAGATCCTAGTGGGTGCGTTTGGTTTGAATTTCGATTCTATTGTACGGCTAAGAATTAAATTTTGGCAAGTATGTAATGGTGAGCTGAAAAATAAAATTTCATAATATTTTTATTTTTGAATAAAAATAGGAGTGGAGATTTTAAACCTAATTGTTTATTATTTATACGAAATTTACAGGTTTGATATAATTCAAGGGTTTGCTTATTATTCAATTCTTTTTTTGTTCTACTGCTATTTGTAAAAGATAATTCATTCTTAAGAGAATTTGATAAGACAGCTAAGCAAGTCATTATTTATGGAGGAGTCTTGTGGTTTTTGTTAATGTATATAAGCAGTGGTCTTTGGTATTTTGTTGAAAAGACTATTGAGCAGGAACAATTTTATACTTATTATATCAATAATGCATTTTATCCATTTATAATTATTCAATCTTTGTTTCATCTGTTGTGTACACAATTACTCAGATTCAAAAAGATTGCAAAATTCCTTCTACTAAGACTTATACTTGTTTTTTTCTTTTCGATTACACTAGAAATCTACACAATTATTGCAACTACCATTGCAAGAGATGGACTAAAAGCTTATTTGAATTCAATGAGTTTCGTTCCGGGGGTAAGATTTCTCTCAATTATTTTCTTGAAATCTATGGAATTTATATTCATAACATCGATTGTCCATTTTGGAATAAAATATTTCAAAAGAATAAAAGGCATAAAAAAAGCCTGATTCGAATAGAACCAGGCTTTATATTTTGCATTGTTTTCTTATTCAGAAACAACTTCAAATTCTACGTTTGCTTGTACTTCAGGGTGAAGATCAAGAACAGCAGTATACGTACCTAAAGATTTAATATCGTCAGGTAAGTTTACTCTTCTTCTTTCTACATCAACATTGAACTGCTCTTTAAGAGCACTTGCAAGCTGAATGCTTGTGATAGATCCAAATATCTTTCCACTAGTTCCAGACTTAGCACCAATTTTAAGAGTCTTTCCTTTAAGTTGATCTGCAACTTCTTGGAATTCACTTAAACGAGCTGCTCTTTCGGCTTCTTCTTTCGCCTTAAGGTCATCTAGTTTTTTCATATTCGTGGCGTTAGCAATAACAGCCATTTTTTGAGGGATAAGGTAGTTTCTTCCGTAACCATCTTTTACAGTAACTACTTGGTACTTATCACCTACTTTATCTAAGTCTTTTAATAATATAATATCCATAATAATTTCTTTTAGTGATTTTGAATTACTTCATTAAATCCGATACATAAGGTAACATCGCTAAATGTCTTGCTCTCTTGATAGCAGTAGCCATTTTCTTTTGGTACTTAAGTGAGTTTCCAGTAATTCTTCTAGGAAGAATCTTACCTTGTTCGTTAATAAATTGTAATAAGAAATCAGGATCTTTATAATCAATATGTTTGATACCGTATTTTTTAAATCTACAGTATTTTTTTCTGTTTTGTCCTATACTAGGATTGCTCAAAAATTTTATATCGTCTCTAGAAGCCATTTTTGTTTAATTTAAAAAGTTTAATAATTACTCCTCTTCTGACTTAGCTTTAACCGGTGCCGGAGCAGGTGCTGCTTTAGGAGCAGGAGTTGCTTTTGCAGCAGGCTTAGAAGCTGGTTTAGAATGAGATTTTCTGTTGTCGCGACCAGATTTAGCTTGGCTTTTCTTTTCGATTTTCTTAGCCACTCCGATTTTTCCGTCACGCTTGTCTTGGTTATACTTTACTCCGTACTTGTCTAGTCTAACAGTTAAGAATCTCATGATTCTTTCGTCCCTTCTGAATGCTAATTCCATCTTAGGAATTGATTGACCAGTTTCAGCTGAAAACTCTACACAGTAATATATACCTGAAAACTTTTTGTTGATTGGGTACGCTAATTGGCGTAAACCCATCTCATTAATATGAGTTATACTTACTCCTTCGTTTTTGAGTAAATCCTCATATGTTTGAGCTGTCGATTTAATTTCATCACCTGACAGTACGGGATCGACGATGAAAGTCACTTCATAATTTAGCATGTAATACTAGTTTTATAAGTTATTAAAAAATGGACCGCAAAAGTAGTAAAATATTCCTGTAATGTTGCCCTAGTTTGCGATAATTTTATTGATTACTAGTATTTTATAAGCATCAGTTACTGATTCTCATATATTTCAAGCCAATTTGACTCATCGATTTCTATTGATTTAGTCAGTTTTAATGGGATATGATCTACAATATTTTTCATCGAATCCATTCTCATCGTCTTTTCTTCACTTGCCACAGAACGACTAAGTATAATTATTTCGTTCTCTCCTAAAACTTGTTTTTTGTGAAGATTCTGAATTGATGAAATGTTTTCTATCTCTGTTGTTAATGGATTGTAGTATCTGATAATATTAGTAAAACCAGAAAAATCAGCAAATACTTTTTTATCTTTTACATTCTTCGCTAATGCAATAGCAGCTTGTTCATGTGATTCGTATAATTTATGAAATACGTATTGAGATAACGGAATCACTAGTATTGATAGCAAGCTAAATCCGATAAATACCTTTTGGAAAAGCTTACTCCTGCTTACCACCTCGGAACAGCAAACAACAACTATTGGTAAAAGGGGGATCATAAATCTACTTGTCAATAAACTTCCTTTCAATAAACCACTGTAATCTACTGCTGAGTAATTATAAACAAGATATAATAATATAAATGCTGCAGTGGCAACTTTAATCGTCTTGTCTGCCTTTCCTTTATATATTCCAACAAACATTATACTAAGTGGAATAAATACAAGCAATATAATTCCATATTCAGGTAAGTGATCCCACAGCGAACTTATAGAAAATCCACTTGACGCCGAAGTGAACCAAAATGAATCGTATACCACTAAATCTGCAATAACCTTTGGGCATAAGCCCAAAACAAAACCTAATACAATAGGAGTAAAATATTTTATGTCTTTGGATAAACAGTAAATAAGAAATGGTGCTGTTAAAAATAAATTGGACTCTCTAAACCAAAATCCTAATGCTGAACAAACAGCTATAGAAAGTGCAATTTTTCTACTTATTTTCGGCCTGAAAAACAAAAAACATACGACTGATATCATCAGAAAACTAGGCATACAACTCATAGCAGATCTACTAAAAAACATCAATGCTAATGATAGTCCCAAAACAGCTAGAGATGATTGATTGTATTTGTTTCTTTTAATGGTTAGCGAAAGCAATGCTATGGATAAAACCACTTGAAAAAGGGGCGTTATAAATAAGGCTTTTTTGCCGAGAATGCTAATGAATAAAGTAAAAAAGACGGATGTTCCTGTATTATAAGGCGCGGGAATAAGATTGATGGATTCTCCTGAAACAAAATCGGAAATCAACCAATCTGCATTGAAAGAAGAAAAGGCGATAGCTCTGTTTACATAATTGTAAGCATCAGTAATCATCCAGTTCTCAGGATAAAAGAAGAGGTATGAAATAAAAAAAAGTATTACCCACAGATATGGATAATACTTTTCAATATATTTTGATAGTGTATTCACTAGTCTTTTACTTCACCATCTACAATGATGCGTTCTTCAACATTCGCAAGCTCCCAAGCCAAGTGATATATGTGCTTAGTAATCTCACTCATTTTGTCGAAATTGATTTTTTCAACAGTATCAGTAATCATATGGTAATCCGCATGCGTCCCATTAAAAAAGAAAATAGCAGGAATCCCGTTTTTTGCAAAATTATAATGATCACTTCTATAGTAGTACCTATTAGGATCTTGTTCACTATTATACGTGTAATCCATTACAAGTTGTGTGTATTTCTGATTTACAGATTCATTGATTTTATGTAAATCTGTAGAAAGCCTGTCACTACCTATAACATAGATGTAATTCGGGTTGTTTTCGTATTTTCCATCAACTCTACCAACCATATCTACATTGATGTCAACCATTGTATTCGCTAAATCGTATACAGGATTTTCAGCGTAAAATGCAGAACCAAGAAGTCCTTTTTCTTCTCCAGTAACTAGTATAAACAATACGGATCGTCTAGGACGCACTCCTTCTTTCAAACCTTGAGCGAAAGTCTCTGCGATTTCAAGAACCGCTGTAGTTCCACTACCATTGTCATCAGCACCATTATAGATTGATTCACCTTTCTTACCTAGGTGGTCATAGTGAGCTGATAACACAACAACTTCATCTTTTTTGTCTGTTCCTTCTATAAATCCTAGAACATTATTTCCTTTTAATGAACGTACTTTTTTGTCCATGTCAAGCAAGATGTTGTTTTTGATTTTTACTTTTTTCAACTTTCCTTTTTCTGTTATTCGATCTCTAGAATTTAAAACTTTTTGTTTTTTATTTCCCATCAATGCTTCAGCAATTGTTGTTGATACATAGATGTTGTTCGGGTAGTTAGGTCGTGCTTGAATTGGTCCCATAGTAACTTTTGCGCCAAGTAAAGCTCTTCTGTTTTCAGCGAGCATTCCCTTGATGTTATTACTAATAATGATAACTGTTTTAACTCCATATTTCGCTGCAGCCGCTAGCTTTTTGTCGGGATCAGTTGACCATTCCGATGGTGTGCTAGAATTAGTAATTCTGGATTGACCAGCAGGATTCATTGGTTCGCCATCGTAAATAAGGATTGTTTTACCTCTTACGTTTTTGTTCTTATAATCACTGTAAGCAGGATCGTCAATTCCATAACCCATGAAGAAAAGCTTATTGATTTCTAGCGAATCCATGTCTTGATTCTTATCTTGAAAAGCTAGAAAATCCCATAGATGTCTAAAACGCTGACCGTTGATATTAAGTGCAATATCTTCCCAAGATTCATAATTAAATTGGATTGGTTGGAAATAGCCATCGTCTAGTTTTTCATTGGGCTTAAAGCCCAAATCAATAAAATGATTTTTTATGTATTGAGCAGCTTTTTCGTTTCCTGGCTCTCCCGTTCCTCTTCCTTCGTATTCGTCGGAAGCTAATATGGAAAGGTGATCTTTTAAATCGGAAGGTGTTATACCATTCGCCAATTTAACAGGTGGAATTGACATGTCAGTGATGGGTTTCATCAATGTGTCAGGAATAGTTACATTCGAAATATACTGAGCTTGTAATCCAGATATTACAAGTATCGAAAGTATAAGTGTTTTAAATAATTTCATTTTTTACTTTGTAGGTATTAGCAAGGTATTTTATCAACTCTTCGTTGGTGTCTTCCTCCTTCAAATTCTGTAGAAAGGAAAGTAATTGCCATTTTTAATGCCATTTCTTTACTAACAAATCTCGCGGGGATAGAAATCACATTAGCATTATTATGCTGTCTAGCGAGTCCTGCAAGTTCATTATTCCAACAAATTGCAGCTCTTAAAAACGGGTATTTGTTTGCAGTCATAGCTACGCCATTTCCTGAACCGCATATAATTATGGCAAGTTTATCGGGGTTTTCACCCAAATTGTTGGCAAGTGGATGAATAAAGTCTGGGTAATCAACCGAATCATTCGAATCAGTGCCAAAATCATCAAATGTATGTTCTGATAATTGAGTTTTTAACCATTCCTTCAATTCATATCCAGCATGATCGCAAGCAATCGAAATTTGCATTCTATTAATTTTAGTTTTTAATGTTTTGTCTAGTACTAAGGAATTCACCAACGGTGTTTTCTATTTCATTAGTAAAAGCAGAATCGCCAATTGCTCGAGCAAACTTTACCACTTCGTTAGCCGAAGCTAAGTATCTTTGCATATCCTGACGGAAAGTAAAACTTTTCTCGATTTCTTCAGGATCAATATTTTCAAAGAAAATTAGATTTTCACGCGTTTCGTTGGCTAGAATTCTAATATGCTTTTTAGCTTCATCGAATTCATTTACACGAACTAGAATATCAATAAATGGTGCTACGTCATACGTGTAATGAAAATTCATAGCAGGAAATGATTCGAAGTATTTCTTCGTTAACTCAGCTGCCTTTTCATTTTTACCTTGTTGGTATAAACCAGCTGCAGCTCTCTTCATAACAGAACGCATTGCAAGCAATGAAGCACCATATGAATCATCAACGAATAAATCTTCTTTATCGAAGTTACCCCACTTCCACTTATTCATTACATTATCATAAACTTTCTCGGCATTAACTGAACCTGAAAAAGCAACACCACCCTCGGAGACACCTTTCTTTTTGAAAGGAACTATACGAAGAGCAAGTCCTTCAAGACTCATATAATCGTTTATACCTTGTAATTTAGAATTCTCACAAGTTACAGCGAAATATATAGGACGTTCATAGTAATTCGAAGTTATAATATCAACAATAGCAAGATCGTCTTTAAGTAAATATTGACGACTAGAATAATTGAATACTATTGGTTCTGGATCAGGGTCACTTGCAGACATTAAACCTGCTGCGATCGCTTTGTTTCGATCTGGTTTTATGAATAGCTTTTTGGAAGGGAAATAGCCTTTCATATTAGCTTTATATTGAGGTAGTCTTCTATTGCTATTCACTACTTTTAGTGCTTCATCCATAGGATATAGGTTCGTCTTGTTATCGAAGACTGTAACGTTTTTATTGAATCCTGTATAGTTTTCCTCGGAAACGGTAAGTTTAAGAGGTGGTGAGTCATTAACTTTACTACGTAATTTGTTAATGTACCAATCTACAGCAATCAAACTTAGATTGACAACTCGAACATCTGTTCTAATTCCTTCTACTTCCTGTGCATACCAAAGCGGATACGTATCGTTGTCACCATATGTAAAGATAATTGCATTCGGTTCCAAGCTGTTTAGGAAGTTCGATGCATAATCTCTTGAGGCTGTTATTCCAGATCTATCGTGATCATCAAAGTTTTGCTGAAGCATAATTGCTGGAGCTAATCCTATTAATAAGATAGCTACACATGCACTGATTGGTCCAGCTAGTTTTGCTCTGTTTTTAAGCAGGTTAAATAATGCCATAACTGACATTCCCGCCCACATTGCAAAAGTCATAAAGGAGCCAACTAATACATAGTCTCTTTCTCTTGGTTCATTGGGAGGTTGATTCGAGTATATGATAATCCCTATACCAGTTATCACAAATAGCATGGCAAGGAAAACAAAGTCTTTAGGTCGTTTTAATAAGTGCCAGAAGAGGCCTATTAATCCGAAAATGAGTGGCAAAAAGTAATAACTATTGTTTGCCTTATTTTCTTTCAGCCTTGTCGGTTCATATTCTGTATCATAAAGGAACATTTGGTCGATAAAGTTTATTCCAGATCTCCAATTTCCACTAGCAGAATCCCACTTGAAATATCCTTGATCACCGTTTTGTCTTCCTACGAAATTCCACATGAAATATCGTTTATACATCCAGTTCAGTTGATAACCAAACGTGAATTTTATATTGTCAGCGAATGAAGGAGGTTTATCCGAATTAGCTGGTTGTTCTCGCCAGTAATTGTATATTGCTTTACGACTAGGAGTTCTGTCCGCCATTCTAGGTAAAAACATTTTGTCTTTATTCTTATATTCATAAGAGACTTTATCACTTACATGTGCATATTTATCACCTTTTTTACCATATACCTTTTCACTAACAGATTTAGAAGGTTCAGCTAAGAAATGAGGTCCATATAATAATGGTCTATCTCCATATTGCTCTCTATTTATATAAGGTAGTAAACGCATTGCATCACTAGGAACATTCATGTTTACTGGAGTATCAGCATTTGCTCTTATTACGATAACACCTATTAAACTAAATCCTATTAAATTCAAAGTAGCGATAATCGTGAACAGTTGAACGTAGTATAATTTTCTTTTGTGAGAAAGGAATAAAATTCCTGCGATTAATCCACCTAGTAAAAGCGTAAGTGGAATAAGACCTGAATTAAAAGGTAATCCCATACCATTAACTAGCGTTAATTCAAGCGATCTCCATAAGCTAGGAACTCCAACGATTATAAATTTTTGGATGAATACCATATAAGCGAGACCTCCACCAATAGCTACAAGAGCACCGATGTAGTTTCTGTTTTTGGCTTTCTTGTAGTAAAATAAAAGTCCAAGTGCAGGTAACACAAGTAAACTCAATAAGTGAACACCTACTGATAATCCAGCTGAAAATAAAGAAAATACCAACCATTTATCATGCTTTTTCACATTAGGTAGACTATACCATTTAACGGCTGACCATATAGTCATAGCTGTAAAGAAGGTACTCATCGCATAAACTTCCCCTTCTACTGCAGAGAACCACACGGATGTACAAAAAGCACTTATAAGTCCAGCTATTAACCCGGAACCAGCGACTGCATAACTTTCACCTGTTGTCAAGTCTTCATCATTTTTACCTAATGCTTTTTTAGATAAAATAGAAGCAGTAAATGAGACAAACATAGCAGAGAATGCTGTACATATTCCCGACATCAGATTTACTGATAAGGAGATTGAAGTAGGGTCAGATGAGAACATTTCTGCCACTACGGTAAATAATCTACCGATTACCATGAATAAAGGTGCTCCAGGAGGGTGAACTACCTGAAGTTTATATGCACCGAGTATAAACTCACCACAGTCCCAAAGACTACCAACTCTTTCGGCAGTCATAAAATAAACTATGGTGGCGACAGCAAAAACTGTCCATCCAGCAATATTGATCAATTTCTTAGTTGATAACATAAATCCTTCTTAGCTTTGCACTGAAAATTAATGCGCTACAAATGTAGTAAATTTGTATTCATTTGAATGCTTATCACTACGTGGTAAGTTATTTTATATGAAAAATAAATTTAATATAAGCTAATCGATCAGGCATTAGCAATAACCAATGATGCGTTTATAAGCTTAATGTGGCAGTAAAAAATAGCTCTATGTTTAAATATTTGATTGTAGGAGGAATTGTATATCTCATGTACAGATTTTGGGATACATCCCAAAAAAAAATAAACAAATCTGAAGATCAAGAGCCTGATCAAGATGCAGATTACGAGGAAATAGATTAATATGGAAATCATTTATGAGGACAAGCATATCTATGTTATCAATAAGCAAGCAGGAATCTTATTTCAACCGGAAGATGCAGAAACTTTAAAAACCTTACAACCTTCCAAAAACAATAGTTTACATCAAGTAAATAGAATTGATCAAGTGGCAAGTGGTCTTGTTATAATCGCGAAAAATAAATCTTCAGCAGCGAAGTTTTCTATGCTCTTTCAAGAGAAAATGATAGAAAAAACTTATTTAGCTTTTGTAAAAAAAGGTATCGCAAATGACGAAGAAACGATTAAATGTAAGTTGTTGAGAAATAGTAAATTACGCAAGGCATTCGTGAACGAAAAAGGGAAATTAGCTCAACTTCATTATAAAAAAATCGGCACAACAGATTCGTATGATTGTCTGAAAATTAAGATAAAAGAAGGGCGTTTTCATATGATAAGATGTATCCTTAGTCATTTAGGAATGCCGATAAAAGGAGATGTCAAATATGGGGCTCGACGAAAAAATTCAGACCGATCGATTGATCTTCATTCATACAATCTTCAGTTCACGCATCCAGAGACTAAAGAAATTCATAATATTATTGCACCTTTGCGCGACAATAATTTGTGGCGAGCAGTTAATGAATTTTTGTAAATTAATTTAAAGACATCAAATCTTGTTTGACTGACGTTATTAAGCTGAACAAATTAATTTTTATGAAAAAAACGATTCTTAATTTCATTCTTTTTGCAATATTCTTAGGATGTACAATCCATTCATATGGACAGGATTATCGGTTTGGAATTCGTGGTGGTTTAGGATACTCTCAATTTTTGGGTCAACAAATCAATGATGCTAATTATTCAGAATCATATTCACTAAATAATGGCATCCATTTTGGGGTAACCTTAGCTTATCACATAAACGATAATTTCGGATTTAGAACGGAGGTTGCTTATAATCAGATAGGAACTAAATATCGTTTTGAGAGCGAAGATGCACCTTATGTGTTTAGATTCGGGCTTCAACGTGAAGTGAGGTATGGGAAAATGGTTAGAGAATTGGATATAAATAATTCATATGTTCATGTTCCACTTATGGTCTTTGTTAAACCATTTAAAAAGCTAGAATTATATGGAGGTATCTACACTCAATTCTTAGTTATTCCATTGGCAGGAGGTTCGATTGACTTTACGGACCCCAATCCTACTGGAGACATTGAAGATGGAGACTTAAAAAATTATAGTTTCTTTCAAACAATTGACGCAAACTATTATGGTGATGAAGCGAGACAGTCGACTTCAAATCAAGGCCTTATTGTTGCGTTAAATATTGACAATGAGTTAACGCAATTATCAATGTCTAGAGGAGCTGCAGGGTATTTCGAGCTTGATGCAGATGAAAAAGTAGCTAATAGATACAATTGGTTTGATGCAGGTCTTGAAGGTGGATTTTCATATTTTGTTAATGGATCACTTTATTTAGGAGTTACGGCAATGTATGGATTGCTTGATGTTACAAATGACAAAGCGGATGTAGATTATTTCGAGTTGAATGAGTTCAACAAATACATCTTTAGAGAAGATTTTGATCGAAATTTTTCACTTCAGTTGAGTATGGGTTTTAAATTTTAGTTAATTGTAGCTAAAAGTTGAGTGTAACTCCCTATTAAAATAGTCCTTTATTCAAGCAATTGTGTACATTTGCGCGAAAATTCTGAATACATATTGCCATGTAATTCATTTAATGTCAATAGAATATAAAAATTAACAATGATAAAAGTAATAGCAACAGCCTTCATGATGATGTTTTTGGTTTTGGGTCAAGCCCAAAAACTAGGTCATTTAAACAGTAATGAGCTTTTAATTGAAAACCCAAAGATTAAAGCAGCTGATCAAGAAGTAATGAATTATCAAAAAACGCTTGAAGCAGAATTACAAGCAGCAATTACACCTTTTGAACAAGCATATCAAGAGTTTGTAGCAAAAGCGCAAAGTCAAGATTTTTCAGCTGTACAACTTCAAAAGGAACAAGAAGCTTTAACTCTTCGAGAACAACAAATTCAACAAATGCAGCGTGAATCTCAAAATAAAATCATGCGTAAAAGAGAGGAGCTTTATGCACCAGTTCTTTTGGAAGTAGAGCAGGCAGTTCAAGCTTTGGGAAAAGAGCAAGGATATACGATGATATTCGATGCAAGTTTGGGAGCAATTCTATACGGAATGGATTCACAGGATATAACTGCTGAAGTTAAAACTAGACTAGGGTATTAAAAATTTCTTTCTTCCCCAATAATAAAATCACATGATTCAGGTTCAAAACCTCTCTTTACAATTCGGTAAGAGAATATTATTTGACGAAGCAAACGTATTATTTGCTGAAGGTAATTGCTATGGAGTTATAGGTGCTAATGGTGCTGGTAAATCTACTTTTCTTAAAATCCTTACTGGAGAGAAAGAGGCGAATAAAGGTACGATATCTATAGAGCCGGGAAAGCGTATGGCGGTTCTTAAGCAGAACCACTTTGAATACGATGAAGTGACCGTTCTTGATACGGTAATGATGGGTCATGAAGAGATGTGGGCTGTGATGAAGGAAAAGGATGCCATTTATATGAAGCCTGATTTTTCCGAAGAAGATGGTGTTAAAGCCAGCGAACTAGAAGAGAAGTTTGCAGAAATGGATGGCTGGAATGCTGAACCAGCAGCAGCAGCTTTATTAAGTGGAATAGGGATTCACGAGAATAAACATTATACCTTAGTAAAAGACTTAAACGGAAATGAAAAAGTAAGAGTTTTATTGGCTCAAGCACTTTTTGGTAATCCTGATATTCTTATTCTCGATGAGCCGACGAATGATCTTGATATGGAGACCGTAAGTTGGTTAGAGGATTTCCTTCTAGATTTCAAAAACACGGTTATAGTTGTTTCTCACGATAGACACTTTCTTGACACCGTGTGTACACATATCGTAGATATAGACTTTTCAAAGATTTCTACGTTTACAGGTAATTATAGTTTCTGGTATGAGAGTTCGCAATTGGCTTTACGTCAAAAGATGAATCAGAATAAGAAAGTAGAGGATAAGCGTAAAGAAATGCAAGCCTTTATTGATCGATTTAGTGCGAATGCTTCTAAATCTAAGCAAGCGACGAGTAGAAGGAAGATGCTAGAGAAACTGAACTTAGAGGACATAAAACCTTCTAGTAGAAAATATCCTGGAATTATATTTACGAGAAAAAGAGAAGCTGGAGATCAGATTCTTTCGGTAAAAAATCTTTCGTACTCATTGGATGGGCAACCGTTATTTACCAATGTTGATTTCACGATCAATAAGGGAGAGAAGATTGTAATTCTTGCAAAGGACGGATTAGCAAGCACTGCACTATATGAAATCTTGAATGGAAAATTAAAGCCAGATAGCGGGACATTTGAATTTGGTCAAACAATTACGACTGCCTACTTGCCATTAGAGAATAGTGAGTTTTTCGATGATGAGCCCATGAGTTTGATGGATTGGTTAAGACAATACAGCGAGAATAAAGATGAGCAATATATACGAGGGTTCTTAGGTAAGATGTTATTTTCAGGTGATGAGATATTCAAAATGTCAAATGTGCTTTCAGGTGGAGAAAAAGTACGTTGTATGATTTCTCGGATGATGATGGCTGAAGCGAATTTAGTTATGCTTGATGAACCTACGAATCACTTGGATCTAGAGTCGATTACAGCTTTCAATAATTCATTGATTTCGTATCCTGGCACAGTTCTTTTAACGACACATGATCAACATTTTGCTCAGACA
This sequence comes from uncultured Saprospiraceae bacterium, assembly GCA_964566605.1. Taxonomy (GTDB): domain Bacteria; phylum Bacteroidota; class Bacteroidia; order Chitinophagales; family Saprospiraceae; genus JAHDFB01. The sequence continues at coordinate 37,494 of CAZMKA010000003.1, forward strand.
GTTGCAAACCGAATCATAGAGATAGGGCCAGGTGGAATGGTTGATAGTCTTAAAGATTTAGAGCAATATTATTCGGATGAAGGAATTAAGGAACAGCGTAAGAATATTCATGCGGGCGTTGGTGTGTAGCTTGGTTTTGTTCTAAATTACTCCTCCTAGTAAAGAAGAATTAGCTGCATTTACAATTGCATCTGTTTTAACTTTAGTAATATCTCCTTAGATAAGCTCTATTATCATGGTTTAATAACTAAAATAACTCAAGTAAATCTATCGCTGCTTCAGCAATGTTAGTTCCTGGCCCAAAGACAGCTGCCACTCCTGCATCGAATAAATAGTCATAGTCTTTCCGAGGAATTACGCCTCCTACAACTACCATTATATTCGATTTTCCTATAGCTTTCAAAGCTTCTATTGTTTCAGGTACAAGTTGTTTATGTCCTGCTGCTAAAGAAGAAATGCCCAAGATATGAACATCATTTTCCATTGCTTGCTTAACAGCTTCCTGAGGTGTCTGGAAGAGCGGGCCTATATCAACGTCGAAGCCTATATCAGCGAAACTAGTTGCAACTACTTTTGCACCTCTATCGTGTCCATCTTGTCCTAGTTTTGCAATTAATATTCGTGGTCTTCTTCCGTATTGCTCAGCAAATTCATCGGTTTTAGTACGTGCTTTTTTTACGAGTTCGTTATTCTCCATTGCTTTGTTATAAACGCCAGAAACTAGTCTGTTCGGAGCTTTATATCGTCCAAATTCTTTTTCCATCGCCATAGAAATTTCACCTAAAGTTGCTCTGTTTTTAGCACATTCAACCGCTTTTTCTAAAAGATTTCCTTTACCATTTTTGGCGATGTGATTAAGTTCTTCAAGTGACTTCTCCACTAATACTTTGTCTCTAGACGCTTTTATTTTATTGATTTTAGCTATTTGCCCTTCACGTACTTTTTGGTTGTCAACTTGCAGCGTGTCGATAGACTCTTCATCTTCAGGAACGTAAAAGTTAACCCCAAGAATTTTTATGTCTCCACTATCTATTTTTGCCTGTCGTTTTGTTGCGGCTTCTTCGATTCGCAGCTTTGGTATACCTTTTTCTATGGCTTTAACCATTCCTCCATTCTCATCGATTTCCGCAATAAGTTTTTTGGCTTTTTGATAGAGCATTTCGGTAAGATATTCTACGTAATCCGAACCTGCTAAAGGATCTATATAATTAGTTAAGTCTGTTTCTTTTTGTAAATACTTTTGAGTTTCTCTCGCAATTTTAGCACTATAATCCGATGGTAACGCAATAGCTTCGTCAAGGGAATTCGTGTGAAGGCTTTGGGTCGAACCCAAAACAGCAGAACAGGCTTCGATTAATGTCCGTGCTATATTATTATAAGGGTCTTGCTCGGTTAGGCTATAACCTGATGTTTGACAATGTGTTCTTAGAGAAAGCGATTTAGGATTTTCAGGATTGAATTGAGAAACCAGCTCCGCCCAAAGCTTTCTTCCCGCTCTCATCTTCGCAACTTCTACATAAAAATGCATTCCGATACCCCAAAAGAAACTAAACCTTGGAGCAAATTGATCAACGGTAAGGCCAGCTTTTAATCCAGCTTTCAAGTATTCTATTCCATCGGCCAATGTGTATGCTAATTCGATATCAGCAGTTGCTCCTGCTTCGTGCATGTGATAGCCACTAATGGAAATTGAATTAAAACGCGGCATGTTTTTGCTGGTATATCGGAAAATATCCGATATGATTTTCATGGAAGGAGTCGGTGGATATATGTATGTGTTTCTCACCATGAATTCCTTCAAAATATCATTTTGAATGGTACCTGAAAGTTGGGATTTATCCACTCCTGTTTCCTCTGCAGCAGCTATGTAAAAGGCCATTATGGGAATGACAGCTCCATTCATTGTCATAGAAACTGACATCTTATCTAGTGGGATATCTCTGAATAAGACTTTCATATCCTCTATAGAATCTATAGCAACACCAGCCATGCCAATGTCACCTTTTACTCGTGGATGATCACTATCGTATCCTCTATGAGTTGCTAAGTCAAAAGCTACTGACAATCCTTTTTGGCCTTGAGCCAAATTTCTTTTATAAAACGCATTACTCTTTTCTGCTGTTGAAAAACCTGCATATTGTCTGATGGTCCATGGTCGTCCCAGAAACATACTCGAATATGGTCCATTCGTAAATGGGGGGTATCCCGATTGGAAAGCAGATTTCTCTACCTCAAATTTGTTAGGAATTTCATATGCCTCAGATGTTTCCCAAGTTGTAGCTTTGGACGATTCATTCTGAAGATCGAATTCTAGTTCAGACTGGTTGAAATTTTTATAGGAAGATAGGTTCATTCTTTCAGGTTAAGACCTTAAAAGTACGAAAAGCCTCATTGTTTTTATTCGTAAATTTTCGATTTCATAATTCCCCATTTGCATAGTCGGTGAATTAATGACACGCGCAACACACCCAAGCCGTATTTTGTGCTTCTTGCAAGGTTTATAGAAGACGCTTCTTTGAAGTATTTAGTGGGGCAAGTTACTTCTGCAATATCGAATCCTTTGTAGATGATTTGTGATAACATTTCATTGTCATAAACGAAGTCATCGTCATTATTATTAAAAGCAATTGACTTAAGAACTTCGCCACTAAAAGCTCTATATCCCGTATGATATTCGGAGAGTTTGTAGTTGACAAGTAGGTTTTGGGTAAGGGTAAGAAAACGGTTAGCGATAAATTTATATAAAGGCATTCCACCTTTCAACGCACCTTTACCTAGGATTCTAGAACCTAGAACAACAGGAAATAATTCATCTCCTATGATATTGACCATAGAGGGAATAAGTTTCGGCGTGTATTGGTAATCTGGGCGTAACATTATTACGATATCACCATTAAGCTCAAGCGCTTTATTGTATAATGATTTTTGGTTTCCTCCATATCCTTTGTTCGTTTCATGAGCAATGATGTGAGTGATGCCTAGTTTTTTCGCAACTTGAATCGTATCGTCTTTACTTGCATCATCGCATAAGATGACTTCATCTACTAAATCCATAGGGATTTCTCGATATGTTTTTTCAAGTGTTAGCGCTGCATTATATGCAGGTAGAACAACGATTACTTTATTGTTTTTGTACATAGGCGGCAAAAATAGGAAGTTGAGACGAAAAGGTAGCAATCTTATTTAATCTAATCATTATTATTCCTTTATTAGAAATTGAAAAGTTTAGTAAGATTTACACTTTTAATAGTTTCCATTTTATAGCAAGACATCCATTCGGCTGAATGTGGCATGTTTGCCATGTTATCATTCGATAAATCAGCGTGTTCTTTACTTTCCCATGAAACAGTATCAGTATATCCGCCTGTGCTATTTTTACTTATTTCCCATCCTAGGAAACCTTTCTGGTTTTTCATCCAGTCGTTGTATACTTTTATTGCTACTTGATGTAAATCGGATTCACTTTTCCCTTCAGCTAATTCGTATGAAATTAAATCTTTGTACATATTGGAGTTTTACTCAAAGATATACTAACGGATTAGTTTTTTAAGGTCTTCTAGCGTATTTGCTTCATTTGCGGGTTTATCTTTTCTCCATCTTTTGATTCGAGGGAAACGTAGAGCAATACCACTTTTGTGACGTGAGCTTTTTTGAATGCCTTCAAAAGCTAATTCGAAAACATGATTAGGTTGAACGGAACTTACAGGCCCAAATCTTTCAATTGTATTTTTCTTTACCCATGCTGTTATTTCTTTAAATTCAACATCAGTTAATCCTGAATACGCTTTTGTAAATGGTACAAGACGGTCTTCGTCCCATACTGCAAAAGTAAAATCGGAATATAAATTACTTCTTCTTCCGTGACCTCTTTGGGCATAAATCATGACGCCATCAATCGTGAAAGGTTCAACTTTCCATTTCCACCAATCGCCTTTCTTACGCCCGCTTAGATAAGGAGAAGCTAGTTGTTTTAGCATAAAACCTTCAGTTCCTATATCTCTAGATTTTTGGCGTAAAGTTGCAAGTTCTTCCCAAGTTTCAAAGTGCACTCTTTCCGAGATAATAAGGGCAGGATTATTGTGCTTTGAGACTAACTCTTCAAGTAGTTTTCTACGTTCAATATAGGGTAATTCACGAATGTCTTTGCCTTTATACTCTAATAAATCATAAGCGCGAATAATAACAGGATTTTCGGTAAGTAACTTTTTACCAACTGTTTTTCTACCAATTCTTTTTTGAAGGGATTGAAAGCCTAAGAGTTCTCCGTCTTTTACCGCTAGGATTTCACCATCAATTGCAATTCCATTCGGTAAATTAATTGCCATTTCGATAAGTTCTGGAAAACGTTTGCTGACGAGTTCTTCACCACGTGACCATATGAAAACTTCCTTTTCTCTTTTTATAAATTGACTTCGTATGCCATCCCATTTCCATTCTGCTGCCCATTTTTGGGTTGACCCCAAAGAGCTTGGCTCATTTTCCAGCGCATAAGCGAGGTAAAATGGATAAGGGCGAGAGATGTCTGCCGTTATATTTTCACCTAAGAGAAGTTCTGAATAAGTTGTATTACTCGGTGTCCAATCTCCCATTAAACGATGTGCTATTTCATTTTCCTCTTTATCAAGGTGTTTTGCTAGAGCACGACTCATTAATTTTTGTGATACACCAACTCGAAATCCTCCAGTAATAAGTTTGTTGAAAAGAAATCTTTCAGCGGTGTTTAAAGATTCCCACGCGTTTTTGACAAATATTTTTTTATGTTCTTCGGACTCGTCTTTTAAAGCAATGATATTATTGATCCATTCAGTTAAAGAGGTATTCGATTCCGAGATGGGAAGAGGAAGAACGAGTGAAATCGTTTCTGCTAAGTCTCCGACAATGTGGTAGCTTTCTTCAAAGAGCCAGGCGGGAATATTGCTTACTTCACTTGCCCATAATCTTAACAGCGTTGTATTGATTGTTCGTTTCGGTCTTCTATGTGAGAAAAGAGCGATGGTCCAAAGTTTGTCTGTATCATCAGCTTGCTCAAAATACGAGATAAGAGCATTGACTTTTTCTTTGGTTTTATTCGTTTCATCAAGTTTGCGAAACAGTTCAGCAAAGTGTTTCATGATGCTACTTTTTCTTCTTCTGTAGTATCTAATCGCTCTCCTTCAAATGCAGTTTCAACAACTTTTGCATCGTATCCTTTTTCTTTGAGATATTGGGAGTAAATTCTGCTAAATCCATGGGTGACATAAATTTCTTGAGCTTCTGTAGCTTTTATTGCAGTATTTAAGTCGTTCCAATCCGCATGGTCCGAAAGCACAAAACCAATGTCAGCGGCTCTTCTTCTTCGCGCTCCTCTCATTTGCATCCATCCACTTGCAATGCCTACTCTGAAGTCTTTGAATTTTTTAACCCATGCTGAATTGACAGCTGATGGAGGACAGACAACCATGTTGCCTTTGTAATCATCAAATTTATATTGGGCTGTCGCATATATTGTTTCCTGGATATTGTGGTTATGTTCACGAAGAATTTTATTCGTGTTTTCAATAGCGCCATGTGTGTAGACTTTGCCAATTGAAGGATCTAGACCATTGATTAGTCTTTGGGCCTTACCTAGCGAGTAAGCTGTAATTACTGAGACTCGACCATCTGCTTTGTTCTTTCTCCACCATTGATTCATTTTATGGAATATATCGTCTTGGTTTTCCCATTTATATACGGGAAGCCCAAACGTACTTTCTGTAATAAATGTATGACATTTCACAGGCTCATATGCTTTACTAATTCCATCATTTGCCAATTTGTAATCTCCAGATACTAGCCATATTTCATCTTTATATTCTACACGAATTTGTGCTGAGCCGATGACGTGGCCAGCGGGATGAAATGAAAATTTAACACCATTAATAGAGAGGCTTTCGCCAAAATTTATTCCTTGTATCTTATTGTTGGAACCTAGACGGTGATTTAAAATGGGGACACTTTCGTGAGTGCATAAATATGCTCCCATTCCCCATCTAGCATGATCGGAGTGACCATGAGTTATTAGTGCTCTAGGGACTTTTTTCCAAGGATCAATATGGATGTCAGCTTTAGGGCAATAAATTCCTTTTCCGTCGAATGTGAGTAGTCTTTCCACAAGTAAGTAATACAAAAAATGAATAATAGTTTATTCATAATCGAGAGTAATAAAAAGCAATAATGCATTTCGCTATCGAGATAGTTAAATTGGCATGACATGTACAAAACAATTAGTTTTGTTTTTCACCTTAGTAGGAGCATTGACTTTTTGGTTTAATACAGATCGAACTCTATATTGGCGGAAAAATTAAGTTTTATACTTCAATACTCTTCGTCGAAAATGCTCAAAAGGGCTAAGTCCGCTAGCCCATCGGCTTTCGCCGCTCCTGCTTGGACGCTGCTCAGCACATCGCTCACTTGAAGCATTTTCGTACTTCATCAGCCTTTAAGGCTGAATCGATTGGTCATGCTTTTCTCCTCGACTCTCTTTGGCTAATTACTGAATTTAAACCGCAATTATAAAGCGCAATCTGTATAATTTTGTCAAATTTAATATAAAGCTCTTAAACGTTTATTTCAATTTACTTTATGAGAGTGTAATTTTCTTTACAGGAAAAAATAAATACAGAAATAAAAAAGACCACTTGTGTGGGACAAGTGGTCTTTCGTAAATAGGATAAGAATAGTACTATAAGTATTATCCTTCTAGTTTAAATTTAACAGGTAGTGTATATTTTACCTTTACTGCACGTCCTCTTTGTTTACCCGGAGTCCACTTTTGAGGAAGATTGTTCATCCCTTTAACAACTTTAAGTGCTGCTTCTCCACAACCACCTTCAAGATTTCTTACAAGGTTTATATCATTTATTGAACCATCTTTATCTACAACAAACTGAATTACAACTTGTCCTTCTATACCGTTTTCACGAGCAATAGCGGGGTATTTCAAGTTTCCGTAAATGTATTCAAGCATTTTCTTTTGGGCGCAAGCCTCTTTTTCTTCTTTCGATCCATCCATGTCTTCACAACCTGGGAATCTAGGAGACTGCTCAACAATCATAAAAATCTCTTCTTCCTCTTCTTCTTCAACTTCAACAACTTCAACTTCCTCTTCTTCAACTTCTTCTTCTACGATTTCTTCAATTACTTCGTCTTCATCGATATCTTCATCTGTAAATTCAATATCATCTTCTTCTTCCAATTCTTCTTCAGCTACCTCTTCAATTACTGGAGGTGGAGGAGGTGGAGGAGGTGGAGGTGGTTCGGTTGTTCTTGGCGGCTCGATTTCTAATTCTTCATCAAGTGCAAGAGCATCGTCTGGAATGAAAACTTGTTCATCGTATTGAGTTGCACCGAAAGAAACTAAAGTAGTTAATAGTGCTAATGCTACACCGAAAGAAACAAGAGTGCCTCTCCATCTAAAAGGGTTTACATCAGGATATTGACCTGCTGCAACTATAGGAGACTTCATTTTCTTACCTTGATATTTAGCTGCTAAATCAGATTTTGATTTAGAACTAAGATAAAGGTATAGCCCTAGTATGGTTAAACCTACAATCAGTAGTATACCGAAAATACAAAATAGAACGGCTGAAACTGATAGCTCCAAATTTGCCAATTTATCCATCATAATTTATCGCTTTTTTCTTAAATAAAATAGTAATCCTATGAACGAGCCGATAATATTAGCAATAATATCGTAATATTCAAAATGTCTACCAGTAGATAATGACATTTGAGCGATTTCCATTAGTATTCCATAAGTTGAAGTACTGAGAAAAATCAATGCTAATATTTTCAAAGACAAATTTTTATGCATAAGGCTTTTCTTTATACCCCACGCAATAAAAAAACTTAAGACTGCGTAAATAAAAATATGCGCAAGTTTGTCAAAGCTCACAATGTCAACAGTAAACTTCGTTAAATTTTTAGTTGACATTAAAGAAAGTAAAGTAATAATCAATAGCCAACTAAAAGAAGGCAAATAATACTTTAGCTTACTCATAACATAAGATGTAAATAAAAGTAATTATGGTGTGTTGCTGTAAAATTTTATGAAATTACAGCTTCATAAGCTGCATTATCAAGTAATTCTTCTAGTTCAGCTGGGTTTGATAGTTTTATTTTTACAATCCAGCCGCCTTCGTAAGGTTCTTCGTTGATAATATTCGGGTTGTCGCCTTCGTCTTCATCAATTTCTTTATTGAATTCGATTACTTCTCCACTTACCGGCATAAATAATTCCGATGTTGTTTTAACAGCCTCTACTGTACCGAAAACTTCACCTTTTTCTACGGTTTCTCCCAAGGTGTCGACTTCCACATAGACTAATTCACCTAGTTCACTTTGAGCGAAATCAGTAATACCGACAGTTGCAATGTCTCCGTCAACAGAAATCCATTCATGGTCTTCTGTATATTTTAAATGATCAGGTATATTCATTTTGAAATAGTATTAAAATTTATTTTTTCAATTCGTTTTTAAGCCAATCAGAAGTTACAGACTTCGGTCTTTCTAGAGGAAAACCTAAAGCTCTTGACCAACACAATGCTGATAAAACTCCTAATGCTCTTGACACTCCAAACAATACAGTATAGAAACTATATTCTTTTAATCCGTAATGCACAAGAATAGCACCTGAGTGCGCATCTACATTTGGCCAAGGATTCTTAACCTTACCTAATCCTTGAAGGATAGGAGGAACGATATCAAATAATTGCCAAACAATTTTTACGATTTCAGAATCTTTTATGTATTCTTTTGCAAATTCTCTTTGCGCTACGAATCTAGGGTCAGGTTGTCTAAGAACAGCATGGCCATAACCAGGTATAACTTGACCTTTAGCAAGTGTATCATGGATGTATTTTTTGATTTGATCATCTGTAGGTTCTGTTGTACCTAGTTCTTCAATCATTCTAAATACCCACTTAATTACTTCTTGGTTAGCAAGTCCGTGTAACGGTCCCGCTAATGAATTCATACCTGCAGCAAATGAATTATATGCATCGCTTAAAGTAGATCCTACTAGATGGACAGTATGAGCTGAAGCATTTCCACCTTCATGATCTGCATGAATAGTTAAGTATAATCTCATTAAGCTACTGAAATCAGCATCGTCATAACCAAGCATGTGAGCGAAGTTTCCACTCCAGTCCAATGATGTGTCAGCTTCTATAAAGTCTGAATTATGATATGTTCTTCTATATATATGTGAAGCAATTACAGGAAGTTTAGCAATAAGATTCATGCTATCTTCATATGTTGCATCCCAATAGTCATTTTTTGACATACCTTCAGCATATCTTTTTGCAAATACACTATCATTTTGAAGAGCCATTATCCCTATTGTAAATTGGGTCATAGGGTGGGTCTCTTTCGGTAGATTATTAAGTGTATCAAGAACATGAGAAGGAACATGAGCTCTTTTTTCCCATTCGTCACTTAAAGCTTCTGCTTCCTCTTGTGTAGGTATTTCTCCTACAAGCATTAACCAGAAAAGACCTTCTGGCATCGGCTCTTTTCCACCGTTATATTTTGGCAACAATTCTTTTATTTCAGGAATTGAATAACCTCTAAATCTTATACCTTCTTGAGCGTCAAGTTGCGAAGTTTCCCATAACATAGATTTAACACCTCTCATACCTCCAAGCACTTGCTTGACAGAGACTGTATCTAATTGGGTTCCACCCTTTTCTTTAGCTATTGCGCGTAATTCAGCTTTTAGAGCTGATGCCTTTTCATGAAACTTTTGCTTTAATTTGTCCATTTATATGGTAGGATAATACTTGTTGTTCTTTCAGAACTGTTAATTAATATTTTTCACTCCGATTTCAGCATCCATTAAATCTTGATTGGATGCATTTCTCTTTAATAATTTCTTGATGTTTTGAGCTCTTTCCTCTCTTACTTTTCGAGTATACAAGTCGTATTTTTCTTCTTGTTCCTTCGTTATAATTTGTTGGATAGAAAATTCAGCTCCACTATATATTGCTCTTCTTTTTTCTCTAAACTTTTCTTCTGATAAGTTTTGAGTAGCTAAAATAGCAATGTCATCTACAATTTTCTGGTAAACAGCATTGACTTCATTTTGTTGCCTATCACTTAAGCTTATTGCTTTATTTATACCTCTTATTTCTTTATTAAAGTCTTTTAACGATTGTCCATTACCTATCGTTCCGATAAGAGTAAGTAGTACAATAATTAATAAATTAGATAATTTCATTATGTAAATATTTATCTTTGTGGTTATTAATAAGTTAATACCTCGTAGTTGTAATCATACGCTTTTAACTCGCGGAAAAATACAAATTTTTCGTGGAGAAAAAGTATTTATATATGACTTAAAAAAAGATATTTTTATTTAAGACATATAATTGTAATTTTAAAGGCTTTAAAAAAGATTCTGATTAATATTTTTGTGATATATAATTAACTAAAAATCTTATCAAAATAGATGATAATAATTAACAATGTTATAGTAAGTGAAGAAGTGATAGGAGAAGATTTTTCTTGTAATCTCAACGCATGTAAAGGTGCTTGTTGCTGGGAAGGAGACTATGGTGCTCCATTGACAAATGAAGAGGCTGTAACATTGGAAGAAATTCAGAATGACTTGCTTGATTACATAGGAGAAGAGAATAGAAAATTGATTCAAGAAGAGGGAGGGATAAAGTTTTATGAAGACAAAAAAATATTAGGAACTAATCTTCAAGAAAATGGAGCATGTGTGTATTTGAATACTGAAGGACCTATTTCTTATTGCGGAATTGAGAAAGCATGGAAAGATAAGGTTGTAGATTTTCGAAAACCAATTTCTTGCCATCTTTATCCCATAAGAATTGAAGAAGATCACACTACTGGATTTGAAACACTTAATTACGATAGATGGAATATATGTTCAGCGGCTTGTGTAAAAGGTAAAAAATTGAATATAAAAATTTTCAAGTTTGCTAAAGATGCATTGATAAGAAAGTATGGTGAAGAGTTTTATTCTCAATTAGAAGATTCAGTGGAAAAGTACCTTGAGTAAAAAACTTTTAGCACATATAGCATTGTTTCTTGTTGCTCTTATTTATGGAGCGAACTATTCTATTGCAAAAATAGTCATGGACGAAGAAAGCTTTTCTCCTTTTGCTCTATTAGGATTTAGACTTTTAACAGGATTTGTGGTGTTCACACTTTTTTATTTTGGCGTAAGCCGAGAAAAAATAGATCGTTCCGTTATAGGATTAATTGTCTTATGCGGATTAACTGGTACTGGGTTGAACATGGCGCTCTTTCTCTATGGTTTAAACCATACAAATCCTATAAATGCTAGTTTGGTAATGACAACAGCTCCAGTTTTAGTACTGGTTTTTTCATGGATTTTACTCAAACAAAAAATCAGTATTTTAAGTACTGTAGGGATTTTTATCGCACTGGCAGGAGCTATTTATTTAGTGTATCGACCCGGTTTTGGTTTTAGTTTAGGAAAAATAAAAGGAGATTTAAGTATTTTCTTGAATGGAGCGTGTTATGCTATGTACCTAGTGTTAGTAAAAAGGTTAATTGCGAAATATAGTCCAGTAACCATATTGATGCTTGTCTTTTCAGTAGGGCTTTTGTTTATTTTCCCATTTACAATCATTGATATTACTCGAATTGAATGGCAAGGATTTTCTAGTTCTATCTATTATTCATTAGCATTTGTTCTTATTGGAACAACTTGTCTTACGTATCTTTTTAATGTCTTTGCTCTGCAATATGTGAAAAGTAGTTTAGCTGGTGTTTACATCTATTTACAACCTGTAATGGCATCATTTTTCGCAATTTTGATATTTGGAGAGATGATAACTTGGCGAATTATCCTCAGTTCCATTCTTATTTTTGCTGGATTATACCTTGTTAGTATTAAAAAATAGCTTGTTTGAGAAAGTTTTCCAACATCATTTAAGAGATTATTGTTATGTGTTATTTTATGTGATATAGTTCTTTATCTGTGTGGAAAAATATGATGCGTAATTATTTTTTATATAAAACGCTCATTTTCAATTAGTTATTCAAATCACAGATTATTCTAATGCAAGAAATAATGTGGAAAAATAAATATTTTAAAATGTTTATTGAGAGCAATTAAATTATATATTTGACCTCATAATTGTGATCCCTCACAACAGTAAACATGGAACATAGGACGAAACGAAACCTTATGCTAATTAATTTAGTTAGCGAATTTGAAATGATGATAGAATCTGACTCACTAGGTTACCTAGATGAGAAGGACTATTTTCAAATCATAAATTACTACGAAAAGAATTTCTTAATTGAAAAGGCTATAGAAGTTGTAGACTACGCTATAGAACAATATTCTTACCGTTCAGAATTTCTCATTACTAAGGCAAGACTTCTCATTATTATTGAGCAACATCAAGAAGCAATAGAAGTATTAGATTACGCTGAAGTTATATCTCCTTTTGAAAATGATATTCAACTATATAGAGTAAGAGCTCTTACAGGAATAGGCATGACAAAAGAGGCTAAAGAAATTCTTGATGGAATGAGTCAATTTGTTGGAAAAACAGAAGTCGCAGACATATATCTTGCAGAATCATACATTTACGAGAAAGAAAAAGATTTCTCTAAAATGTACGATGTTCTGAAAGACGCTTTAGTAATTGACCCCAATCATCCAGAATGCCTAGAGCGTATATGGATAAGTGTGGAGTTAAGCAGAAGATATTTCGAAAGTATTTCTTTACATAAGAATTTAGTAGATAAGAAACCTTATAATGCATTAGCATGGTATAACCTAGGCCAATCTTATGCAAGTGTAGGTGAATACGAAAAAGCAATAGAAGCAATAGAATACGCTTTTATTATTAATAAAGATATGGAAATCGCATATATTGAATGCGCTGAATTATGTAGTCTTATTAAAAAGCATGATAAAGCACTTTCTATCTATGAAGAAGCGAATTCATATTTTGGACCTGATAGTGAGCTTTTAGTTTGTATCTCTATTTGCCAGATTGAATTAAACAATTTCTTATCTGCAAAAGCAAGCTTATTTACAGCTTTAAGTTTAGATCCTTACAACGAAGAAATATACTTTTACTTAGGAGAGTGTTATGTAAAAGAAAAAAATTGGCATTCAGCAATAAATGCATATTCTAAAGCAATATCAATTGAAGATGGAAGAGAAGAATTTCATGGATCAATTGCAATGACTTACATTCAACTTGGTAGATATGATAAAGCTATTGAGCACTTAACAATGGCATGCAGTATAGCTCCTGAAGACCCAAAATATTGGTTTCAGTATGCTTGTCTATTAATTAAGTCGAAAAAATACAATGAAGCTATAGAACTTCTTGACGAAGCGGAGGAAGAGTCATTTGATCCAACATTACTTTATGCAAGAGCAGCTTGTTTGAATTTTCTAGGAGAAAAGAAAGAAGCGCTTAAAATTTTGGATGAAGTATTACTAGATAGTTTTGAATTACACAATTCATTATTTGAAATTGATCCTCAGTTGAAGTTTGACAAAGAAATACTCTCTATCATTAATTACTATGAGGGAGAAGTTGGTTAACAGAGCATTACTCAATCTGATTACCAAAATGAAGGCCGTGATTTTAATTATGGCCTTTTTTTATTTCTTATACTTTCTTACAATATGTATTCAACACTTGATGTTTCCCATAAGAGATGCGAAAAGAATTTGTCTTAAATATTGTTTTTTTGGCTTTAGCCAACATACTAATTAAACCCATTTATTTATTGTGGGTAGAAGTAAAAGTGAACAATATTGTAGGCCCTTCAGTTTATGGCGTTTTTGCTAGTTTATTCTCCATTTGTTATATCTTTCAGTTGATAGCCGACCCTGGCTTATTAAACTATAACACAACCTATATTTCTGCTAATAGGGATAAAATCCAACAGCGATTTCCGTATATCCTAGGCTTAAAACTATCCTTAGCATTGCTATATGTAGGCGTCATGTTTATAATTGTATGGTTCTCAAATTATGGATCTATAGCTTGGCAAATATTTCCATGGGTTATAGCGAATCTTTTATTCATGTCACTGAATGTTTTTTTGAGAAGCAACTTGTCAGGATTGGGTAAATATCGATGGGATAGTTTCTTTTCTATATTGGATAAGAGCCTCATGATTATAATACTTTGCTCTATGATATATGGAAGTGTTTTGGGTAGACAAATTGAAATTGTTGATTTTGTCAAAGGCCAATTTTTAGCACTATTTCTCACTAGTATTACCATATTAATCGTATTAGGAAAGTTTAAAATTGGGCTTAAGCCCAAAATAAAAGGAAAAGAATTTCGAGACATATTGAAAGAGAGTTTGCCTTATGCGTGGCTTGTGTTTTTCATGACTATATACACACGTATTGATACCTATATGCTCGATGTTTTGATAAAAGATGATTCTTATTCTGCGGGTGTTTATGCGGCTGGATTCCGATTATTCGACGCTATAAATAGTTTTAGTTATTTATTCGCTGTTCTATTACTACCTATGTTTTCTTACATGCTATCTCAAAAGCAAGAGATTACAAAACTTTTTAATTCTTCGTTTCGACTTCTTTTCTTAGGAATCGTGATAGTAGCAATTTTCTTTGGGTTTTATGCACCGGAAATTATGGAGTATTTTTATCCTGATGATTACAATATTTCATACAGCCATGTATTTTTATTTCTTATGGGTGCCGTCGTTCCTATGTCACTTGCCTATATAAGTGGATCATTGATGACGGCTGATGGTAGACTGAAAATATTAAACAAAATTGCGATTGCGGGAGTCTTCTTAAATATTATACTCAACTTAGTTTTGATACTAAAAATAGGTGTAAAAGGTGCTGCTATAGCAACGATGATAACACAATCCATAATGACACTTATCCAATATTATTTCGTGAGAAAGATATTCAATGTAAAAATCCCATGGCGAGCGGTATTTAATTTTACATTGTTTATTATTAGCGTGATAATAATTACAATATTAAGTAAAGAGTATTCACCTTTACCGTTTTATTTAAATATAGGTATAGGAATACTTATATCGCTAGGATTAGCGTTTAGTATACAATTGATTGAGCTTAAGAATTTTACATCTTTGATAAGGATGAAAATGTCAAACAAGAGTACTTAGTCAGTTACAACTTTAAAACAATTCAAGACCAACTAAATGGAAACCAAAGAGAATCTACTAGGAATAGTTGCTGTATTATATAAGAAGAGATTTCTTATTGTAGGGCTAACAATTCTTACTACTTTAGTAGCAGCAGGCTTATCTCTATTATTACCAAATTATTACGAAGCGGAAACTATATTTTATGCAGCATCTCCCGATCTTGCAAAGCCTTCTCCTATGGGGATTAGTGAAACTAAGATGGATTATTATGGAGAAAGTGAAGATATAGATCGATTATTCAGTCTTGCTCGGTCAAGTGAACTCAGAGGAAAAATGATAGAACATTTCTCTTTATATGATCATTATAAAATTGATCCCGACTCAAAATTCGCAGACTATAATGTTCAAAAAAAGCTTAAGAAAGCCTTTACCATTGAAAAGACTAAGTATGATGCACTAAGAATAGCAATAGAATGTACTAATCCTATCTTAAGTCGTGACATGACTAATTATGCAAGAGATTATGTAAATGCAAAAGCTCAAGAATTAATAAAAGATAGTCAAGAAAAGTTGCTAAAGACTTCGGAGTCCAACATCAAATTGAAAGACAATAAAATCAATGAATTGAATAAAGATCTTGATTCGTTACGTAATAAGTATTCTATTTACGACACTAAATCTCAAGGTGAAATTATCGCTACGTTATTAACTAAACTTCAATCAAATCTAGTTAATGTACAATCAAAGAAGAATTCTTATAAAGGAATTAATCAAGACAGTGTAAAAAGATTCGGTATTCGCGAACAAGCATTAATCCAGCAGTTAAGCAGTATTAAAAAACAAGCTGCTAATTATAATGCAGGACTAGCAAAAGTAGTTTCACTTGAAAAGCAACAAACAGAGGCAAGTGATCAACTAGGAATTGATAAAGAAAGATTTAAACTTCTTAAGTCAGCATATGAAAATGACTTTAACGGAGTTCACGTTGTAGAATTTGCGAATAAACCTTCCAGAAAATCACGACCTAAGCGAAGTATATTAGTTATGGCGACTTGTGTTGCAACATTCTTTTTCCTTTGTCTAGGTGTAATTCTTTTAAGTTTCTATAAACAAATAGACTGGAAAGAGATAAGTAAAAATGCCTAGTTTATCCTTTAAAATAGGAAGTAGCTCTAAGGAGTTTTTGGCATTTAGCCTCATAACAATAATAAGTATATTGTTGTCAGTGGTTACATATTCCGTATTGCCAGCTGTTATTCCTCTTATTATTATAGGGCTATATATTTCTATTGTTGACTTAAGATTATTTTACTACTTATTAGTAGGTCTCTTAGCTATAAGTACAGAGCTAGAGCTTCCAGGAGGAATAGGAATGGATTTTCCTGGCGAGCCAATAATGATTTTTATTACGGTTGTTTATTTTATCCTTATCCTTTTCAAGCCCAAAGAAATCGTTATTCCGCTTAAAAATCCTATAACCTTTCTTATAATACTTCATGTATGCTGGATAGGAATTACAAGCATTACAAGTGAAGATTCAATTGTTAGTTTAAAGTTCTTTTTAGCTAAAATATGGTATGTAGTACCATTCTATTTTGCTTTTTTTCTGTTCATTAAAACGAGAAAACAACTTAATGTTTTATTAACTACACTTATGTTATTTGTAGCATTTGGTGCATTCTATGTGATGTTGAATCACATCTCACTAGGCTTAACATTTGATACGATAGAAAAAGCAGTACAACCTATCTATAGAAACCATGTTAATTACGCTTGTTTGTTAACGATAACATTGCCTTACCTGTGGTTTATTAGTTGGGTTAATAGAAAGAATGTGTTGTATAGATTTATAGTAATCAGCTTGAATCTATTCATTTTAATAGCAATATATTATTCATTTACCCGAGCGGCAATAGGATCTGTTGTGATAGGATTAGGTGCTTTTGTTGTATTAAGAATGAAGCTTACAAGATTTGCTTTTATTGCTTCAGTATTAATAGGGTTGTTTTTCGCTAATTACATGATTCAGAATAATCGATTTATGGACTTTGCTCCAAATTTCGAAAAGACAATCTCACATACAGATTTTGACAACTTACTCGAAGCAACTGCAAAAGGTGAAGATATATCAACAATGGAGCGTGTTTATCGATGGATAGCTGGTGCACGTATGATTTACGAACGACCTATTGTAGGTTATGGGCCAAATAATTTTTATCCTTACTATAAACACAAAACAGTCACAAGTTTCGAGACTTATGTGAGTGATAATCCTGAAAAAAGTGGAATTCATTGTTATTACTTAATGATTCCTGTAGAGCAAGGTATTCCAGGTGCTATTATCTTTTTGTTACTATGTTTTTATCTTCTCTATGAAGCGGAAAAAGCATATCATCAAACGAAAAATTTATATCGTAAGTATCTTGTCGCAGCTTCTTTCGTGAGTCTAGTTTCTATACTAGCAATAATAATTGTAAATGATCTTCTTGAAGCAGATAAAGTGGGTCCATTTTTCTTTTTGGCAGGTGCAATTATAGTATATGCAAGAATGAAGAATAATAAAGAGAAAGATGCATCAGAACTCTCTAAGCGGGTAGATTCTTAGCGTTTCTTTAACTTTAGGAGTTTTGATATCAAGTTGCCCTATGTTCAAGTGATATACTTTTCTACTTTTCTTTTAGCTTCTTCAGCGAAGGGAACTAGTTTTCGTATGGGTGAAGAAGGAATGGAGGAACAAAACTTGAAATAGTTGGCATTTCGTAATGTAGTATTATAAAATAAAAAAGCCGATCCATGAATGAATCGGCTTGTATATTATGTACAGCTATTATTAGATTCCTAATCTAGCTTTTACTTTATCAGTAATATCGGCAGTTTCGTCTGCGTATAAAATCATACCTTGACTACTATCGAATATATAAGTAAACGTCTCTTCTTTAGCAATTACATCAATAGCATCTTGTACTTTTTGAAGAATTGGTTCCAATAATTCATTTTGCTTTACCTGAATATCAGTTTGAGATTTACCTTGAAACTCCATTAACTTTTGCTCTTCTGCTTGAAGACTTGCCATTTCTATTTCAAGTTGTTTAGGAGATATTTCTCCATTATCTCTTTTTTGTTGAAGAGCAACAGCTTTAGTTTGTAACGTTTGATACATCTGTTCAGCTCTTTTTGTTAACTGAGCACTGTATGTTTCTAAGTTACTGTTTGCCTCTTTTACATCAGGCATTACTGCTATAATTGCTTGGGAATTTACATATCCTATTTTTTGCGCATTAGCGGTAAAAGCCATGGCTGCAAATAAGCATACGAACATTATAGGTTTTAAAAATTTCATCTATTTACAATTTATTATAATTCAATTTATAAGTGGCATTTTTCAATTTGTGCCGCAAATGTAATTAATTTAAACGTTTACGTATATCATCTGTCTTATCTAATTCTTCATTTAAGAAAAGAATTCCTGCATTTCCTCCTTTATCAAGGATTAAATCATATCCTCTATCATCAGCAAAACTCTCTATTGCAGCAACAACCTTGTCTTGAACTGGCTTCACTAATTCTTGTCTTCTCTTAAATAAATCTCCGTCAGGCCCGAATCTTAGTTTCTGCATTTCCATTACAGAAGCTTCTTTGTCAACTATTTCTTGCTCTCTTTGTGCTCGAACTTCATCACTTAATAATACTTGCTCTGCTTGATACTTGTTATACATGCTTTTTACTTTATCCATTTCTATGGATATTTCTTGTCTCCATTTAGATGAAATCTTATCCAACTCGGATTGTGCTGTTTTGTATTCAGGCATTTCTGATAATAAAGCATTTACATCTACAACTGCTACTCTTTGAGCGTTCAATGAAGTTGTTGCAAGGCCCATTACAAATAGGGCGATAGTTAATATTCTTAATTTCATAATATCTGTGTTTTAAATCTTTCTACTCCTTTTTGGAGTATTTTAATTCGGTTTTAATATTAATTCGGTGAAGCAAATTTAATATTTTAATTAAAGCCTCTGTACTACAGACTGCTATTCATCATTTTAAGTTTCAACTCTTTATATTAGTTAAAGTCGCTATAAGTCTCATAAATAATTGAAATATAATTGATTATAATATTTTGTCCATCTTTTTTTCAACTTATGTTTAACGATTGTTTAACTGAAATATTTTAATTCTACATTGAAATTATGCATTCTCGCGTTATCTTAATGCCCTTTTTAGAAATTTAAGCTACATATTATTTCCCAATTAATAAGCCCTACAAAATAATTGGTATTTATAATCATTAAATTAACTTCGCAATTCTAAACTAGGTGTCTTAATATGATTACAATAACGAAGCAAGACTGGGATTTAAATACCATCGAATCTATTTTAATTGATGAAAAAATTGTTCTATCAAATGACATAGAGTCAAATGTCAATAAGAATAGGATCTATCTTGAAAAAAAGGTGGAAGAAAGCGAGTCGCCTATATATGGTATAAATACGGGTTTTGGGTCTTTATGCGATGTGGCAATTCCCCAAGATTCTATACATCAATTACAAACCAACCTTGTTCGTTCGCATGCTTGTGGAACAGGAAAAGAAGTTCCAAGCGACATTGTGCGACTGATTCAAGCATTAAAGATTAAGAACCTTTCGTTTGCATCTTCAGGGATCCGCTACGAATTACTTGACCATATGGTTAATGTCTACAATGCTGGAATTCAACCATTAATTTATCAACAAGGTAGCTTAGGAGCTAGTGGAGATTTAGCACCATTAGCACACTTAGCATTATGCCTTATGGGTGAAGGTGAAGCTCATTTAAATGGCGAAAAGAGTGATGCACTTTGGGCCCTGACCCAAAAAAAATTAAATCCTATCTCATTACGAGGAAAAGAAGGATTAGCACTGCTTAATGGTACACAGTTTTCTACTTCATATCTTGCATATGCTGTTTATCATGGCGAACGATTATTCCATCTTTCTAATCTGGTTACATCCCTTTCATATTACGCATATGATTGTGGACTTGATCCTCTTGATATGCGTATACATCATATAAGGAGGCAAGAAGGTCAAATAAAAACAGCGGAGCAAATATTGAGTTTTTTAAAGGGAAGCGGGCTTCAAGCCCAAAATAAGGAATACGTGCAAGATCCTTATGCTTTTCGATGTGTACCCCAAGTGCATGGTGCTTCGTATGATGCGCTTCAATACGCTAAAAAAATCATGCTTAATGAAATAAATGCAGTTACGGATAATCCTTTGGTTTTCAGTGAAACAGATGCTGTCTTAAGTGGAGGAAATTTTCATGCGCAACCCATTGCATTAGCTTGTGATTTTCTTGCGATTGCTCTTGCTGAACTAGGCAGTATATCGGAACGTAGAGTTTATAATCTTATTGATGGCAAAAGAAATTTACCAAGTTATCTTACAGAAAAATCAGGCTTAAATTCAGGTTTCATGATTGCTCAATATACAGCTGCAGCTATTGTAAGTGAGAACAAGCAATTGTGTACTCCGGCATCTGTTGATTCTATTACATCAAGCAAAGGACAAGAAGATCATGTGAGTATGGCTGCTAATGCAGGTAGAAAATTATACACAGTAGTTGAAAATTTGTATCAACTTATTGCAATAGAAATGGTAACAGCATGTCAAGCAATTGACTTTAGAGGTGCTTCGAATCTTAATGAAAACCTAAGTAAAGTATACAATGAAGTCAGAAAAACAGTTCCTTTTATTAAAGAAGATGTGGTGCTGGGCGAACTTTTAAGAGAAGGAAAACGTATACTACATGTGTCATATGATGCGTTAACTTAATCAAACGAATAATTTTAAAATGAGGAAGTATATTATTTTGTCTTTAGTGTTTATATCTGTAGCATTAATGTCTTGTGAGTTTATGAAAAAAGCATATAACACAAGTTCTGATGCTGTCGCGAATGTTAACGTGTTTCCATACACACAAGATATAGAACTAGGAAAGCAAGTCCAACAAGAGATTGCTGCTAATCCAACTGAATATCCTGTATTAGCCAAAAACTCAAACAGACAAGTATACCAATACATAGATGGATTGAAAAATACAATATTAAATTCGGGGCAATTGAAATATAAGGATGAATTCGAGTGGGAAGTAACGCTTATTGATGACGACGAAACGCTAAATGCTTTTGCAACGCCAGGTGGATATATTTATATTTACACTGGTCTTATCAAGTTTTTGGATAGTGAAGATGAATTGATAGGTGTGTTGGGACATGAGATGGCACACTCGGATAGAAGACATAGTACGCGTCAATTAACTAAGTCGCTAGGATTGTCCATTTTGCTTGATGCTGTGTTAGGCCAACAGGATGCAGTTGAGCAGATTTTAGGTCAATTAGCAGGATTGAAATTTAGTAGAACACATGAAAGCGAAGCTGATGAATATTCAGTAAGATACTTATGCAATACATCTTATAACAGTGACGGAGCTGCTGGTTTTTTTGTGAAATTAGCAAATCAACCAACACCACCAGAATTTTTGAGTACGCATCCATCACCAGATAATAGAGTGGAAGAGATGGCTGCATTCGAAACAAAGTTGGGGTGCAGTGGTAATGTTACAAATGTGTCGGAATACAATAAAATCAAGGCATTACTTAATTAATCTTCCATTCGAAAAAGTATTTCTAAATTAAGTTATGGGCCTTTGCTAACGGGTGTTTTTTGGGTTAAACCCAAAAATAACCTATCATACAATAACGCTATTTTTCAATATATAACGCACTAAGCTGCGTTTGATTATTCTGACTTGCGAAGTTTTATCATGTAAGAGATGAGCTTGTTATGACAATTTACCCACAAATTGTGTGATATTTTCAATAAAGAAAGCTACCTTTGCAATCTTTTTTTGAGAGCAATAATCTGATGCTTAGTAATTTACTACATAAAAAGACAATTTTGCACTCAATGCTAACAATAACATAATAAATTAAAAGTATAAATGGCACTAATAGGTACGATAAGAAAGAACATGTGGTTTGTATTTGTTCTTTTAGGGGTTGCACTTGTAGCTTTCATGTTTATGGACTCTTCTGGTCCTGGAGGTGGAGGAGGAAACACAACTGCTCTTTCGGTAAATGGAGAAAAAATTACTGCCCAGGAATTTCAAAGATTACAAAATTCAGCTAGTTCTCAAGGATTGACAGGAAATGCATTATCTAGTAAAGTATATGATGATATTTTAACTAGAACAATCGTTGGTAACGAGTCTGAGAAGTTAGGTTTAGGAGTAGGTGAAGAAGAATTAGAAGAATTATTATATGGTTCTAAGTTATCTCCTATAATCCAACAAGTTTTCAGAAATAATAGAACTGGACAACTTGACTTTCAACAACTACAGGAAACAAGAACAAGAATAGAAGCTGGTGACGATGAAAGATTAATGTCTTTTTGGAATCAAAAAACGAAAGAAGTTAAAGCACTTGAAGTCCAGAATAAGATAGCAAAGATGGTAGAGAAAGGAATTTATACTCCTACTTGGATGGCTGAAGAATTGTCAAAAACGAATTCTATTTCAGCAACCATAGAGTATGCAAAAATTCCTTTAACTGCAATGGCAGATAGTGAAGTACAGTTGACGGATTCAGACTATAAAGCATATATGGATGATAATTCATCAATGTTTAATAATAAAGAAGAAGGTAGAGTAGTTGAATATTTCAATTTCGAAATACTTCCTACAGCTGCTGATTCTGTATTGATACAACAGAATTTATCTAAAACAATCGAGAGATTCAGAAACGCTGAAAATGATTCGATTTTTGTTTTACAGAATAATGGTAACTACATAGATGCTTATTTCAAGACTGACGATATGCCTGAAGTATTTCAAAATGTTGTAACAGGAATGGAGTTAGGTCAAATTACTGAACCAATTTTAAGTGATCGTTTTTATGCGGCAATGAAATTGATTGATAAGAAAGTAGTAGCTGATTCAGTAGGATTAAGTCACATATATAGACCAGTTGATCTAACTGATATCACAGGAAGACAAATTGCACGTGATTTACTTGATAGTATAAAAACTGAAGTCGAAGCAGGAAGAGCTGATTGGGATGCTATGGCACTTGCTAATAGTTTAGATCAAACAAATTCTGCTAAAGGTGGTGACTTAGGTAAAATAACTCAAGGTACATTTTTCCCAGGGATAAACAGAGTAGCATTTTTCACTGGAACTGTGGGAAATCTTTATACAGTTGAGTCGCCTAATGGTATTCACTTGATTCGAGTAGATGAAAGAGTTTTTGATTCTCAAGATCCTAAATATAAAGTTGCCTTTATAAATGAATCAATAGAGCCTAGTCAAGAAACAATCGATAATATTACTACTAAAGCAAGTAATTTCATTACTTCTAATAGAACATTAGAAGAAGCTAGAAACGGAATTTCTGAGTATCCAGAAGCTACAATAAAAACTTCTAAAGTATTAAAGAAAGGAGATTATGAATTTGAAGAGTTTGGATTTAGAGATGATTCAAGAGAAATAATTATATGGGCATTTAATGATGACACTGAAGTAGGAGATGTAGCATTAGATATGTATTCATTCAGAGATCCACAGTTTAACTATGAAACTAATCTTGTAATTCCTGCAATTCAAGCTAAGACTAAGAAAGGAATGACGAAGCTTTCCGATGTGAAATCTAGCATTACTCCGCAAGTAAGAGAATATGTAAAAGCTAGAAAGATTGCAGAAATGGTAAAAGGAAAGTCTGTAGAAGAAGTGTCTGATATGATGGAAAGTTCTTCTTACGGATTAGTTAAGAATGTTACAACATCTTCAACAATTATCAAAGATTTAGGATTTGAGCCGAAAGTAGTTGCTTCTGTAATATCTACAGGTGATGGACAAACATCTGCTCCTATTATAGGGAATGGAGGAATATATGTAATCAAGGTTTCAGACAAAGTTGTTAATTCAAATACGAATACAGTGTTTGCAAAGCAAATGGAAAATAGTAGATCACGTCAAAATGTTGGTTCTACATTGATGAGTGCATTGAAAGAGCAAGCTGAAGTAAAAGATAAGAGAATGGATTTCGGAATGTAATTCTGATTTACTTAAGAATATAAAGCCTTTATCGCTTCCATGTGATAAAGGCTTTTTTAGTATTCTATGATTGCTTCGCTTTTTATGTCTATTTTTGCATAAAATATATTTAAGTGATTTTTTGGGTTGTTTTATTTTTACTATTGTCTGCATTGTTTTCAGCGTCTGAGATAGCTTTTATCTCTGCGAACAAGTTAGCAATAGAAATACAGAAGAAAAAGGGATCAAGAAAGTCTAGAATTCTTACTGGTTTCTATGACAATCATAGAAATTTTCTTGGGACGATGTTGGTGGGGAATAACATTGCACTTGTTATTTTCACTAGCTTAATGACCCAGTTGCTTTATCCATATCTTTCACCTACACTAGGTAACGGAATACTTTTATTATTGCTTTCAACATTAATAATCACTGTCGTGGTATTAATTTTTGGAGAGTTTTTACCAAAGACAATTGCTCGAATTTTTGCTAATAGTTTTATTAATTTAATGACTTACCCTTTAGCAATATTCAAAGTTCTGCTTGGCATACCAACCTGGTTCATGACGGTAACTTCATCTTTTGTGTTGAAGTATATTTTAAGAGCTCCAGTAGAGCAAGTTAATGATCCTATTACGAGATTGGATTTAGAGCATTTTATTGATGCTTCTGTAAATAAGGAAGATGATGAGTTAGAGACAGAGCTTTTTAAGAATGCTTTGAACTTAAAGGATATACGAGTGAGAGATTGTATGATTCCAAGGAATGAGATCTTTTTCGTTGAAAAATCCGATTCGATTGTCTATTTAAAAGAGGCATTTGTTGAAGCGAAGCATTCAAGGCTACTTGTTGCGGATGGAGGTATAGAGAATATTGTAGGTTATGTTCATCATCTTCAATTGATGAAAAATCCAAAATCAATAAAATCTATAATGCTTGAAATAGATTATGTTCCCGAGGCGATGAATGTTCAAGATTTATTGACTTCATTCGTACGAGGTAATATAAATATGGCATGTGTAGTAAATGAATTTGGAGGAACAGAGGGAATTATAACATTGGAAGATATACTGGAGGAGATTTTCGGAGAAATAGAGGACGAGCATGATAAAGAAGGATTATTGGAGCAAGAGATTACACCGTATGAATTTATTTTCTCAGGTAGGATAGAATTGGATTATATCAATGAAAAGTATGAAAACATAGATCTCCCTGCAGGTGAATACCATACATTGTCTGGATACATCGTAATGACAGCAGGAAATATACCTGAGCAAGATGATGAAATAGAATTGGATGGTGTACAATTCACAATAGAGAAAGTAGGCGAGACCAAGATTGAAACGATTCGTGTAGTTGTACCCCAGGAAAATAGCGATGTTGATTCGTAATATCCATAGCTCGTAGTTAAAATAAAATCAAAGCGTGTCTAAAATTAATCCAGCTGATTTGTGGGTAGGAGATAGATTGATTCTCCTAAAAAGCCAAAGAACCGGACTTTTCCAAGGAATTAAAAATGGAAAAATCCGAGTTAAAGTAGACAACTCTATTGTCATCAGCTCTATCGATAATATAGCCCTAGCTCCCGAACAAAAATCTAATCCCGCTCTCGATTCTGTAAACAAAGAATTTAAAACTTCTTCTCTCACGAAGTCCAACATCTTTCTCGAAAAACAGTCTTTTAACGATACCATAGACTTACACATCGAAAAACTTCAAGCTTCTAAACAACACGATCCTCCAGTCGCTATTGTTGAATTTCAAATCAGAAAATTAAAGGAATTCATCGAAAAAGCTATACGCTTGAAGTGCGCTAAAGTCCACATCATTCATGGAAAAGGAACGGGCGCATTGAAAATGGAAGCTGAACACCTCGTGAAATCTTACGACGAATTCGTTAGTATCTACCCCATTAATGATGGAGGAGGAATGACAGTTTATTTAGCTTGACTGAGTTTTCATCTCATTTCTATTCATAAAACTAGAAGTCTTATCGCCATTATATGGTTCAAGTTGTATAGGCATATTCATAAGTGCCCTAAAATGTTGTTTATAAGCTAATTAAGTATTAT
>CAZMKA010000004.1:0-51762 GCA_964566605.1 uncultured Saprospiraceae bacterium
ATACTTAATTAGCTTATAAACAACATTTTAGGGCACTTATGAATATGCCTACTTTGTTTTAAAGCTAAGCACATCACCCTCTCATACACCTATTTTTTGGCTTTCGCCCAAAGAAATTCGTGCAAAAAATATTGCTGTAACGTATTTATAGCAATAGTTTCAGGATTTAGTAACACTAAAAAATGTAACAAGAAAATTAAAACCCTTTGGGTTTAACCCAAATAATTATCCCGGATAACCTTCATAAAATACTCGATTCGGCTTCGATGAAAATTGATTGTCTTTAATACGAAATCTCCAAGGCCAATTCATACATTCCTCAGCAGTTGACAAACCCACTCTAGGACCTGAAATAATTTCAAAATCGCTAGGATCTAAATAGTCTTCTAGCCATAAATTAGATGACTCATCAAATAATGAAATTTCATTTTGCTTTTTGGTAATTCCCATAGCTTGGGTAAGTTTACCAGGACCACTACATAAGACTTTATCCTTTAATTGGTTTCTACGTTTTTGCATAAATTCGATTCCGTCCAACGGTTCGATAGCACGAATCAAAACAACTTCAGCTTCGTCTTCCCTACCTGTAACAATATTGAATAACGGGTGAATTCCATAACACATATAAACATATGCAAACCCTCCTTGCTTATACATTGTTATTGCTCTAGGTGTTTTCTTACCTCCAAAAGCATGACAAGCCTTGTCGTCACTTCCTCTATAGGCTTCCGTTTCTACAATTATTCCGGATGTATATCCATCACCGATTGTTGAGCATAACTTTTTACCTAGTAAGTTTTTTGAAATTTCTAATACATCTCCTGTCGAATAAAATTCCTTTGGTAGCATTAACTTTTGATTTTACGACCTTCTACCGTTTTTCTCTTAACTGAAAGTTTTTGAGCATCTCGTAAATCAACTAGAAGTCTAGCATAAGCGCTTTCGTCAGTCGTATAGTAAATTCTATCTCCATAAGAAATTCTGCCTATATCCTTGGACCAATCAGCTGCTAGAAGCACGAAATCTGCCCGCTTTTTAGTAGGACCAAACATTAGATACTTTTTGTTACCATTCTCGAAGGCAATTCCAAAATTATTAGTTCTGGGTTCAATTACTAAAACTCCAGGAGTACGTTTCGGAAAACGAATTTCTTCCACTCTTTTACCATTACGAATTTTGATTGCACCGTCATCAATCTTCGCATCCCCATCGTTAATCTCTCTCCACAAAACAATTTCTTCAGAAAGATAAAATTGTATTTTCTTTAAATCGCTTTCAGACCACTGGTATTCATTTCTAAGATTTGCTGTAAAAGGAGTCAGTCTTGGGCTACAAGACGCTAAGGTTGCTACTAAGGCAGCTAAAAAGAGTAATTGTTTCATATCGTTATACTTTAATTTGGGGTTTACCCAAAATTATATAATTAATAACAAGTCAGAGATTAAATCTCATTAATCTTCTAATCGTATGAAATATACGATAAGATAAATAATGTTGTTACGATTTTGATTTGAATTAAGAGCAAATTAACGTGAAAAGCGTAAGTTTTAAGAAAAAAAAGGCTTCACAGCGAACTGTAAAGCCTTTAATTCTTTGAAACTTTATGTTATCCTCCGAAATCATCGAAAGCAACATTTTCTTCAGGAATTCCCCATTCATCAGCCATTTTGATAACTGATTGATTCATCATTGGAGGTCCGCAGAAGTATAGTTCTAATTCTTCAGGAGCTTCGTGCTTGCTCAAGAATTCGTCTATTACAACTTGGTGCACATATCCTTTGAAACCATCTCCATTTGGATCATCAAGATTTTCTTTTAATGTCCAATTATCTTCTGGTAGTGGATTATCGAGAGCAATTGCAAACGTAAAGTTAGGGAATTGCTTTTCTATTTCTCTGAACTCTTCAATGTAGAATAATTCTTTCTTTGTACGACCACCATAGAAGAAAGTAACTTTTCTTCCAGTTTTTAAAGTGTGAAATAAGTGGTATAAGTGCGAACGCATAGGCGCCATTCCTGCACCACCACCTACGTAAAGCATTTCTGCCTCAGTTTCTTTAATGAAGAATTCACCATAAGGACCTGAAATTGTTACTTTATCTCCCGGGTTAAGCCCAAAGATATAAGATGAACATATTCCTGGATTTACATCCATCCAATCGTTTTTCGCTCTATCCCAAGGTGGGGAAGCAATACGAACTGTTAAAGAAACAATGTTTCCTTCAGCAGGGTGATTCGACATTGAATATGCACGGAAGATCTCTTCATCATTAACCATCTTTAATGGCCATAGATTGAACTTATCCCAATCTTGTTGGAACTTATCAGGAGAATCGTGATATTTCGGGTGTGCAGTAATATCTATATCTTTATAATTTACGACTGTAGGAGGAACATCAATTTGGATATATCCACCAGCTTCGAAATCAAGATTTTCACCTTCAGGTAATCTTACTACAAATTCTTTTATGAATGTCGCAACGTTATAGTTTGAAATAACTTCACATTCCCATTTTTTGATACCGAAGATTTCTTCTGGAATTCTTACTTCCATATCTTCTCTTACTTTCACTTGGCAAGCTAATCTTAATCCTTCTGCAGCTTCTTTCTTTGTCATGTGATTTAATTCCGTAGGAAGTGTATCTCCACCACCTTTATCTACGTGACATTCACACATTGCACATGTTCCACCACCACCACAAGCGGAAGGTAAGAATATATTCTTTTCAGAAAGAGCTGTCAATAATGTAGATCCTGGCTGAACAATCATAGGATTTTCAGTATCTCCATTTACGATTATTTGTACATCACCTTGAGGTACTAATTGCTTTCTAGCATAAATTAGCATTACTGATAAAGCTAGTATAAGAACACTAAATATGACTACTGCTTTCAAAACGGAAGCAACTGCAGCTATAAAAAACATTGATAAAATCATCTAACTATCTTTTTAAAATGATGAAAGATCGATACCCATAAGACCCATAAATGCAAGTCCCATAAGCCCGGTTAACATAAAAGCCATTCCCAAACCTCTTAAGGCAGGAGGCACAGCAGAATACTTGATTTTTTCTCTAATCGCAGCGATAGCAACGATGGCAACGAACCAACCAAAACCACCACCTAAACCGAAAGAAACAGATTCAGCAAAGTTATATTCTTTGGAAACCATAAATAAAGAACCACCTAAGATGGCACAGTTTACAGTAATCAAAGGAAGGAAGATTCCTAAGGCATTATATAATGACGGCGAAAATTTCTCTACCACCATTTCAACTAATTGTACCATTGATGCAATTACAGC
Organism: uncultured Saprospiraceae bacterium; assembly: GCA_964566605.1. Taxonomy (GTDB): domain Bacteria; phylum Bacteroidota; class Bacteroidia; order Chitinophagales; family Saprospiraceae; genus JAHDFB01. The sequence goes on from CAZMKA010000004.1 coordinate 3,305, forward strand.
AATGAATAATATCAATCTTAGGAAAGTGAAATCTTGACCAAACCATCCAGTCTCGCTTAATATGTATGTATTAATACACCAGTTGATGGGCATTGTAATTCCTAACACGAAGATAACAGCTAAACCAAGACCAAAAGCAGTTTTTACACTTTTAGAAACCGCAAGAAAAGAACACATACCTAAGAAATAGGATAATGCTAAGTTTTCTATGAAAGCGGATTTAATAAATATATTTGCTAATTCAGACATTTTCTATTTAATTTCTTTTTTACGAATGAGGTTGATTACGAAATATCTACTAGTTTCTTATTCCATGCTCTGTGTGCCCATATAAGACCACCAATTACGAACATTGCTGAAGGGAATAAAACCATTAAGTTATTCGGTTCATACCAACCAAAAAGTGTACTTGTTTCAGTATTGATTAAGAACTCTTCTGTTTTTCCTATAATCTTGAATCCATAAATAGATCCTTTTCCGAAAATTTCTCTTACTGCAGCAACCATCAAAAGGATAATTCCGTATCCTATTCCATTTCCTATTCCATCTAGCATAGACTTCCAAGGAGAATTCGCCATTGCAAACGCTTCAAGTCTACCCATCACAATACAGTTAGTAATGATAAGTCCAATAAATACAGAAAGTTCTTTATACATTGGATATGCATAAGCTTTCAGAACTAATTCAACTACAGTTACCAAAAATGCAATGATTACAAGTTGTACAATCATTCTCACTTGCTTAGGAATAGAATTTCTAAGAAGTGAAGTGAATAAACTTGAAAACATACAAACAAATACTACGGCGATTGACATTACGAAAGCTTTTTCGAAAAGTGTCGTAACAGCTAATGCCGAGCATATTCCTAATACTTGAACTGTAATAGGATTATTATCATTTAAAGGATCAGTAATTAACTTCCTTTCTTTTTTTCCAAAACTAAACGTTGCCTCTTTTTGAGCAACTACAGCTGTATCTGCCATTTTTAATTTTTTTATACTAATTAATTAGTTTCTGTTAATGAAGCCAAATATGGTGCATAAGATTTAACTCCTACTTCAAACATATCAGTAACACCGTCTGCCGTAATTGTCGCCCCAGTTATACCATCAACTTCATACTTTTCATCTTTAGCACCTGCTTTTTGAACTAGAATTCCTTGGTATTCATCATTTTTCCATAATGAAGTTCCTTTGAATTGTTCTTGAAATGCTTTACTATCTTTAATCTCAGCACCTAAACCTGGAGTCTCTGCTTTATGATCAAAAGCAACACCAGCTATCGTTTGCGCATCTGCTTCTAAAGCAACATATCCCCATATTTCGTCCCAAAGTCCGTTTCCTCTTAATACAATGATGTAAAACTTCTCTTTAGTTTGTGATGTATATTCGTAAATAGGCCATACTCTATCCTCAACAGGCTTTTTCTTTTCTTTAGCCATATCAATTGATTCAGCTGAAGTTCCTCCATAACCTAATGCTTTTATTTCATCAAGTTCAAGCGTATTACCTTCTCCATCAACTACAGATTGAGTAACTTGATTTTTGAAAATATCAAGTAATTCATCATTTGTAATATCATCAAGAGGTTTTCCTAATTCGGACTTGACTGCGGACAAGATTGCCCTCTTATTATATACTTCTTCATTCTTCTTAACTCTATCAGCTGTTGAGTAAAACAAACCTGCAAGAGTAAGTGCTACAATTGTAGTCATTGTAAGAACAAACAGTAAAACTTTTAATGTATCGTTACGCACGTTTTAATCTTTTTGTAATATTCGCTTGTACAACATAGTGATCTATAGTTGCTGCGAACGTGTTAGCAAATAAAATTGAAAGCATCCATCCTTCAGGATATGCTGGATTAATAGCTCTGATAATCATACCAACAGAACCTATAATTATACCGTAAATCCATTTACCTGTGTTCGTACTTGATGCGGTTACTGGATCAGTTGCCATAAATGCCATAGCAAATAAGAATGATCCCATGTAGAATTGGAAGAACCAAGGAACATCCATCATTGGTGAGGCTCCCCAAAGATTAAGGAACATTGCCGTAACAGCAGCACCTAAAAACATACTCAACATAATTCTCCAAGAAGCAATACCTGTTATAATTAGGAATAAAGCACCTATGATAATAAGGGGTTTAAACATTTCCCCATTTGAACCAGGAATTAATCCCCAAAACATCTGCGCTTCACTATATTGCATTAACACAGCATCCCATCCATCTTTTGCTGCAATACTGAGTGGTGTGGCACCACTAAATCCATCGATGACCTTGGCGGCTTCGAATTTCGCAGAGCCAAAAAGTTCAAGAATAGGATTTACTATTTTATTTATTGCAAAGCCATAATCAGTTGAACCACCAGGAGCTAATTTTTCATAACCAGCTACCCATACATTATCACCTGCAATAGTAGTAGGGTAAGCGAAGAATACAAATACTCTTGATAACAAAGCTATGTTCCATATATTCATTCCAGTTCCACCGAATGCCTCTTTACCGATAATAACAGCAAAAGCAACAGATACAGCAAGTATCCATAAAGGTAAATCTGGTGGCATAATTAAGGGTATTAATGCACCAGAAACTATGAAACCCTCTTCAACTGCATGTCCTTTTCTTGCGGCAGTGATAATTTCAATACCAAGACCAACTACGTTTGCTACAATAATAAGAGGTAATAATTTCACGAATCCATAGATAAGCTTCAATCCGAAACCTTCTAAAACACCTGAATAATTTCCTTGAGCAACAAAATGTTGATGCCCTATATTGAAAGCTCCCAGTAAGACTAAAATCCCTAGAGGCAATACAACATGTATCATTGTTCTCTTAAGATCCATACCATCTCTGATGTGAACTCCTTTTCCGCTTGTCACCTCGTCTGGAGAGAAAGCAAAAGTGAAAACTGCATCGTAGAACGTATGCAAAACCGGACTTTTCTTCTTGTCTGGTTCTATTTTCTTGAATAAATCAACTAATCCCATTTATAATGTAATTATCTATTTTTTAAAGTTGTTCTCTTACCATGTCCAATCCTTCTCTCAATAACTGTTGCATTGGAGTTTTGGATGTACATACAAATTCACATATTGCTATATCTTCTTCTGATAATTCTGCGATTCCTAATCCTTCCATTTTTTCCATGTCCTGAGTCATTATCGATTTCATTAATGCCTGAGGGTAAATATCCATAGGAAGAACTTTTTCATATTGTCCAGTTACAACAAATGCTCTTTTTTCTCCATGAGTATTTGTGTCTGCTTTATATTTAAAGTTAGGCCACAAGAAATTAGGAAATGTATTTGAAATAGAAGGTCTTGGAGAAATAGGTAATAACCAACCGAACATTTCGTATTTATCTCCTTCTTCAATTACAGTAATCTGATTATCACTATATGCTAAGAAATCATCAGCACTCTTTTTATCTCCAGAATAAACATCGCCTGATATTAATCGTACATGATCATTGGCAAGATTATCTTTTAATAATTCACCTATATTAGCACCGGTATATGTTTCTACGTATTTAGCTTGGTGTAACTCAGCTCCTGTAATCGCTACAACTTTCTTCGTGTTATAAACTCCGTCTTTAAATAATCGACCAAGAATTATAACGTCTTGAAAATCTACAGTCCATACCATATCATTATTTACTTTGATAGGATTTATGTGATGAATCTGAATTCCTACATTTCCTGCTGGGTGAGGACCTGAGAAAAGGTGTGTTTCTGCATTTTCTATGTTGGCAAATGCAGAATGAGGAGCGGACTTTCCGTCCAAACCTAAGTGTACTTTACCTGAAGTTAATTTTGATAGAACTTCAACTCCTTTTCTGAAAGCGTCTTCGTTTCCAGCTATCATTACATCCGTTTTAGGTGCAAGTGGTGCTGTGTCAAAAGTTGAAACAAATATATCTCTTGGAACTTCAGTTGTTGAAGGAATGATATCGAATGGTCTTTGATTGAATAGTGACCAAGCTCCTGATGATTGAAGAAAAGTTACAAGTTCTTCTCTTGGAGCATCTAAGTTAGGTAAATCAAATTGTTTGTGCGATTGCTCTTTATCAGCTAGAATAATAACATTCGAAATAGAACGCTTTGCACCTCTTTGGATATCAACAATTTCTCCTGAAACTGGAGCTACGTATTTTACGTCAGGGTTTTTCTTATCAAAAAATATTACATCTCCAGCTTTAACTTCATCTCCTATTTCAACGGTAACCTTTGGAATTGGTGAAATTCCTCTAAAATCATAAGGACTAACTGAAAACCTAGTAACTTTGTCTGTTAAACCTTCCACAACTTCCGCTTCACCTTCCAATTTTAAATCGAAGCCCTTCTTTAGCTTCACGTAATTTTGGTTTTGGGCGAAAGCCGGTGCATTTTTAGAAAACATTCTTTTCACACTAGGAAAAAGACTCATATTTTCTTTAGAAGTATCTATTCCAGCTTTACCGGCCTCTATTTGTAATAGATTATCTGTAATTGTAATTATTGCCCATACTAACAATACAACACCCAATATAATTAATCCTATTACGAAACCATTATTTGAACCGCTTGCCGACTGGGCAGAGATTGGGGTGAGAGTAGTTAGTTGTAAAGCTAGGAAAATGAAAAATGCTAATCCTTTTTTCAAAACTTTGAGATTTATTTTTTAAAAATTACCGCAAATATAATGGCTTTTCACATTCTTGCATCCAACTGCAGCTTCTTAAATTAAAGATATACAATTTAGACATTATCTAAATAAGCTGAAGCTCCTTTGTAGTCTTTCCTCCACGTAAATAATCCACCAATTGAGGTTACTAAATAAACAACATACAAAACACCAAAAAGATCAGCACCTTGCGATAAATATATAAAAATGTATAAAAGATTTATCACGATCCAATAATACCACACATCATAAACCCTGTTAACCAACAACCATGTAGCCCAAAAACTAAAAACCGTTGTCAAACAATCCAAAAATGCAAAAGAAGGGTTGAAAATGAATTTAATTAAGAATACTAGTACAAAACTGATCAATGTGCCTAGCAATAAAACATTAAGATGAGATAAGACGGGTAATGAAATAACTAATGGTCTACCGTCTTCAGTCTTCCTTTTTATCCAACGGTATAGACCAAGAAATCCTATGAGCACATAGAATATCTGTAATACTCCGTCAAATAATAAATTGTAAGTTGTGAAATCTTGATATGAAAGTAACGCACAGCTTATTATCCCGAATACCCAACAAATAGGTTTGTTAAGCATACTGAAATAAGCATAAATTAAGCCGGTGACTAAAATTATCCAATCTATAATTGAATAGTCATTAAGCGTTTCAAGGATATTACTCCACACTATTCAACTATAGTAACATGAAAAATAGCTTCTTCTACTAAATTATCTGTGTTACAAATAATATTTATAGCTTCTCTAAACTCTCCTTTCTTTGCTTTAACTGAAGTATCGTAAGTAGCATATATTTTCGCAGTTTCACCTGGTTTCAATGGCTCTTCACTGTATTCATATGTTGTGCAATGACAAGCAGTTACTACTTCAATAATTAAATCTGATTCTCCTATATTTTTATATTCAAAAACCATGTCGATTTTTTCTCCCATTTTAAGCTCTCCTATTTTGTATTCATTCTCTTTGAATTCAAGAATAGGTAACTTTTTATTCGTATCAGGAACTGAATAAAGATCCTCATCCATATTAATTGGTAGTCCCCCGGATGGATTTACGATAGTTTTTTGTTTTTTAATCTCGATTGTAGTTGGACCTGAAAGAATTTTAAATTCAGAACGTCTATTGAAACGGTGTTCTTCGTCTGAACATCTTACACCGTTTACACATCTATTAAGAATAAATTCCTCACCATAACCAACTGCTTGAATTCTCGAAGGTTCAATCCCACGATCAGTTAACCATTTTTTTGCAGAATTGGATCTTCGTTGGGATAATTCTTGATTACTCCTTGTAAGACCTTGAGCATCCGTATGTGATGAAAGCTCAACAACCAATGTAGGATACTGCAACATTAATTCTTGAATATATGCTAAATCCTGTTCTGCGTCAGGTAAAATATCAGCACTATTCAGATTATAATAGATATTGTTCATACGAATCGGTTGATTCGTTGTAATTGTAACAGTTTCCTCTTTTGGTGGAGGAGGTGGTAGAGGTATTTCCTTAAGATTCATTTTTTTCTCAACTGTATAATCATCAAGAATACCTACAGTATTAAATGTTAGTGAATCAGGATAATATCCTTTTCTTTTGAAAACAACTTTGTATTGCTTGTCCTGATCAAGGGCAAAGTTAAAGTCATTAGAATTAAGGTTTACTTTTCTTTCTGGACTATTCTTATCTTCACCTTGAGTCATGTCATAAAGTGTAACTTCAGCTTCATTAAGAGGTTCCTCTTTTCCGTCAAAAACTTTTGCTAAGATATCAATAACAACTTCTCGGAATGTTACTGAATATATATCATCACAACAAGTTTTACTCTTAACTGACTTCTTCTTTTCTACTACTCTATTCGAAACTAGAAATCCTTGAAGACCATCTTTGGACATAGTGTAATACATATCATCCGCGGCACTATTATATCCATTTCCCATATTTTTTGGCGCAGACCAAGAAGAACCATCCCAAGAAGACTGGAATAAATCTTTCCCTCCTAACGTAGCATATCCGTCGGAACTAAAATACAATACACCTTCTCTGTAAAATGGTGTAATTTCATCATATGGTGTATTAATTATTTCTCCCAAATTAATTGGTGTCCCGAATTCATATGGACCATTTGCCTCACTGTAATATAAATCATATCCTCCGAAACCACCTTCTAGCTCAGCAGTATAAAACATTACATCCTTTCCGTACAATTCACCAAAAACGGCATGTTTAATATTATAATTCTCAATGTCACCTTCAACTTCATAAGCAGCACCCCAGTTATTTCCATTTTTCTTTGCATAATAGATCTTTGATTCAATTAAGTCTCCTTCTTCATACAAAGTTCTCACAAAGTACATCACTAAACCATCGTCAGAAAAACTAGGATTACCTGTATTGTAACCTTCTCTATTAATTTCTTCGCTTAGTAAAGTTCCTTTTTTATAGACACCTTTATCATTTAACTCAGTCGTAAATATCTTGAAGTGATATTGACCTTCAAGCTTATTATTAAAAACAATTGCGTCTTTTCTATTCAAAGAACTGTAATATAATTTATCCTCAAAAAAGACAGGACCTGATTCTGATGAAGCGGTATTTACATTTCTATGTACTGGTTTAATGATCGCATCTACATTTTCTTCGAATTCGGCACTCTTAGCAATGCCATTAGCAATAAGAGCTGCCTCTTTCCTTCTTGTATCGTCTTCTGTTTCAGCAATAAATTCACTGAGAATTTGATAGGCTTCACTGTATTCACCCATCATCTTAAGAACTTTTCCGTATTCGAGTTTATATTCTTTATAAAAACCTTGCTTATCTCTAGAAAGTACTCTTTTGTACCAACTAACTGCACGTTTGTAGTCCCTCATTTTATATTGACATTCCGCAACTTTAATTGCTAAGTCTTTATCTCTTTGTTCTTTATAAGCATTTTCATACCATTCAGCTGCATTATAAAAATCATCAATTTCATAACTCGCATCTGCGGTTTCAAGCATCATCTCATAAGTTACTTCTCTTAATGGCTGGGCATATAGAGAAACCAAAAAACAAAGTAACATGAGGGTGTTAAAAATATTTCTAATTAAACTTTTCATTAATTGTAATTCTTTTACACGATTGCGTAATAATTAAAAAAGTGGCTAATTTTAAAATCGAGGACAAACTTCAGTTGGATCAACTTTAGGTTTTTTATAAACCTTACCAATGTAAGAAACACCTAATTCAAATGCTCCAACACTATTACTGGCTGCAGATAATCCACTTGTATTGATGTCATAAGCAAATTGAACTTTCACATCCTTTATATCCACTCCGAGTAAAATATTCATTGAATCTCCCCAACGAGCACCAAGACCAGCATTTATGAAAATACCTTTTGCCTCATTGAATAAGTAACTAAATTTAGCTTGTGTCAAAAGTTCTTGAGCTCCACCTTTACGTTGATAAAAGATTTGCGGTGTTAAAAACAAATTTCCAGCAATTGGCATATCGTACATAGCGAAAGCATTAAATAAGACTTTTCGTTTTGTAGAATTATTATCATTACCGATAAGAGATGTTGAGCGACCAGTAATATTACCTAGTGAAGCTCCAGCTCTTAAAAACGATTGGTTTCTAAGGTATTGCGAATACATTACGCCACCTACCCAGTCAGTAATCGTACCATTTGGTACTGATGCATTTTCACCAGATTGACCAGTTAAAATAAATGTTTCTGTTCGAAGGTCAAGACCTCCTCTATTGACTGTTGTGGATGCTGTATTATTTTGAATACCAAAAGAGATAATTTGAGTTTGTTTTTTATCTATCGACAAGTGATAGGATAAACCTTGGAAACTTTTAGTTGTTGAAATGTTGTAGGAATTTGATCTATCATTGTAAACATTCACACCGATTCCAACCCAATCCTGATCTCTAAAACCTTTTATAACTGGCATATCAATATGAATGTTGGCTGTTTGGAATGCACCATCAGAAGAAACACTTCTCCACTGATCTCTGTAAATTCCACCAACTCTGTAAGTACCTAAGAAAGCACCAGCTAAAGCAGGGTTGACAGTAAGAGGGGCAAAATCATAAGAAGTGAAGTGAATATCTTGAGATTTAGCCGTATAAACAGTGCAAAAAAGCAGAAAAAGGATTGTAAATCTTTTTGTCATGTAAATTTTATTTCAAGTGGTAATCATTGCTCATTTAAAAATAAATAGCGTAATAAAGTGGAAAGATACTTAATTTTGTCAAAAGTATTTACACTTTCAATTGTCTTGAATAAGAAGATAAAAAATAAAATTAATAAAAAAGGAATTCAGATTACACAAATCACACGTATTTTAGCTTTAGTAAATAATGTAATTCAACAGTGTATATATATATCAAATTTCTATGTGAAAGAATTTTTATGAAACAAATTATCTTAACAATAAGTTTAATCTTGTGCTGCACATTTGCATATAATCAGACGAATGTAACAAACAATTCTTCAGAACTGAATTTTTTCCAAAAGCCTGATACTTTAATAAAAAGTAGATTTTTACCTTCAGTTGCATTTAGTGCAGTAAGTTATACAGGTTTTTCAGTAGGTTTAAATCATGCGTGGTATAAAGAATTTGATCAAGAGCCATTTCATTTTTTTGATGACAGAGGAGAATGGAATAATATGGACAAGTATGGTCATTTCTACACAGCTTATTTTCAAGGAGTATTGGTTTACAAAGGGGCAAAATGGACAGGTTTAAATGACAACAATAGTATTCTAACAGGATTTTTATTGGGTACATTATTTCAGTCTACGATAGAGGTTATGGATGGATTTTCATCCAAATGGGGGTTTTCTAAAGCGGATATAGCGATGAATTTTGCAGGATCGGGAGCATTTGTTGCACAACAAAAATTTTGGGGAGAACAAAGAATTCATTTCAAAATGAGTAATGTCATACCGAGATATCCTGATGTGCAGGTTACGTCATTGGATGGAACGACAACTACTTCTACGGAAACGCGATTAAAGTCATTATTTGGAACGACGTATCCAGAGCGTTTTTTGAAGGATTATAATGGTCAAGTTTATTGGGCTTGTATAGATGTTAAAAAATTCGCTCCAAGTTCTTCCTTTCCAAAATGGTTGAATATAGGCATAGGATACAGTGCCGGAAACTTATATGGAGGATATGAAAACAAATGGGAAGTGGACGATCAAGTTTATGAAGTAGAAAGTTTATTTCCAAGATATAGTCGATTTTTGTTAGCACCGGATATAAACTTAAGTTCGATAAGAACAAAGAGTTATTTTTGGAATGGAGTATTGGACATCTTCGATATATTTCATGTTCCAATGCCTGCATTGGAGATCAACACGTTGGGAGAAGTACATTTTCATTTTTTCCAATAGAGGTGAGTTTGGTGGTATGCCATTCGGTGAAAAAAATGAGAAAATATGTTGGAATTGAAATCTAAGATGATTAAGGAGGAGATAAATCAGGATTTGAGTTGAAGATGGGTTGGTTTTGGGGTGAGATTGCTAGTTTCATCAATTTACGTAGGACATAAAATGATATTTCCTTAACCCAACAACTCACTATCCCAACCTCACTCTTTTCTCCTCCACAATACTTCTCTACCTGCTCATACAACACAAAATCCCCTCTCTCAATTTCACCAATTATTTCCTCTATTCGATCAACATCCTTAACATCATATGCTCTAAAATTCCCCCTAACCACACTCCCTTTTCTTCCATTTCTGAAATTCCTAAACTTTGTTATTGCACTTATTGAAAATCTCAATAGCTCACTTATAATAAAAGACTCGCTACTCAATGCCTTTCCTCGCTTTATCCATTCTTCTTTCAAGCTTTCACGCTCTCCAGTCCTAACAAACAAAAGAATCCCTCTCGATGTATACATCTCAAAAACTATATCTACCATGCCTCCAAAATTCCGCTTAAATACTTCCTTTGCATAATTCACCTCATCTTCTCCCTCAAAATATCGCGTATTTCCAGTTGATTCACTATGCAATAAATAATATTTCCCCGATTCTAATCTTGCATTTCTTTTTAACAAACTTATTCCCGCAAGTTCACCTATATATTTTTTCATGTTTATGTGTTTTGTCCTTCCTTAAAATCGAAACAATGCATTCGAAAATACATCCTCTCCAGTCTTATAAAATGAACGGATTAAGGGATTATTAAACATATAAATCACTTGATAGCTTCCCGTTATTTCTTCTGAAAATACTACCGTTTCACTAAAGTTTTCCTAGGTTTTTCATCCTATAAATCCGTACGAAATATATTCATTCGAAAACCGAACTAGATTAAATAATTCACCTCTAAATGTTTTTATATCAATGTACTTTTTCTTGTTTATAATTGAAACAATGCATTTGAAAATACAACTTCTCCACTCTTCCAAAAAGAACGAAATAAGGGATTATCAAACATATAAACCACTTGCCCTCTTCCCATTCCTTGTATCGAAAATACTGCCGTTTCATTAAAGCGTTCCTGGATTTTTGATCCTATAAATCCGTACGAAATATATTCATTCGGAATACGAATTGGATTAAATGAATTCCCTTTTAATAATGGATATTTCTCTCTTGAATTCTTTAATGTATAATAGGTATCTACTCCATAACACAAAGGATGTGTTACATCTAATTCTGTCTTAAAAATCGCCCCTGGAATACTTCCCGCAATCGACCGTCTCTCAGCACCTTCATACTTTCTTTTTCTATACCTTATTTCGTCCTCTTTACTTGACTTTTTATTATCATCTTCCTCCTTTTTATATGAAAAATTCTTATCCATTTTAAAATTCCGATTAGCTCCTGCTATACTAATTAATTTTCCTCCTTCTCTTATCCAAGTAGTTAATTCATTTCTCTGTGATTCCTCCAAAAAGTAATATCCGTCAGGCAAAATGATTGTATTAAAATCATTCAAATTTACCCTTGAAAAATCCTTAATATTCACTCTGCTCACTGGATATTCTATTACTTGTTCAAAATAATACCACACCTGTCCATAAGCATTGGCATCTACTCCCTCTCCAAAAAATGTTAATACTTGAGGTTGTTCAATTTTACGCATCGAACTTCCCCCTAAATCTCTGCCGTTAATAGAATAACCCGACTTTATAAATCCATAATTATTGAATCCGTCAGCCAATATAATAGCTACAGCATTTTCAAATGATTCCTTATCTTTTTGATCTCCAGTTAATAAAACAATGTCTCCTGGTGCTAGTTGAAAACCTTCCAATTCTATTTCCTTTTCAACTCTTTTGATAATGAATTTTTCTTCTTTCATTAATCTACCCAAAATACGTTTTGACTCCATGTTATCAGACCATCTAAAATAGATTCCATATGGATTCTCTAATTCTGCAACTGTATCTTCAATAAGCATTTTATCAACCTGTATATTCAACTTACTTTTTAATCCATAAGTCTCTAAACCATATGCAAAAGGTATACTCCACGAAGTGATATCGTATGTTACACTATCTGCTAATATAGGTTCTTCTTCCATTAAAACTTGTAGTAAAACCGCTTTGGGTTGAGCAGCAGTAATATATAAATCCCCTCTTTCTATTTGAAAGGATTGATTTTTTTGTTCGAAATAACTGTACCCTGTTGTAGACTGATTTTTACCTGAAATTTCATATTCTATTCCATTTCTTTCTAGTAATTTTTTGAATGATTCCGAAGTTGTTCCTCTCTTTACTACATATGCTGAAAATGGTTTTCCATTTTCAGCAATAGACTGCTCAAAATACTTTTTGAAATTGGCGATTATGGAATTTCGTTCTTGCTTTGCTGTTTTGATCGTTGAAAGGCTAGTCGCTGTGTGATGATCTATTCGGTCTTGTAATGTTAGGTTTTTATTATTACTCATCTCTATTGAACGCCCTGCCTTTCCATGACCTGCTTGCTCATATGTCATTCCTACTGATCCATTGAAAGTAGGATATGTATCTCCATATGACGGATACAACAAATCAAAAACCTCTCTTGTAAAATACAACCAACTGTTCTTGTCGAAAACTTCTGCATGTGACTTACCTATCGTTGTTTGTAATTCTCTTTGATAATCCGTTATTGATTCATGATAAGGCTCAGCTGCTGGCGCAAAATAATAGTGACTATCATATCCCATCTCGTGTAAATCAGCATGCACATGAGGCATCCATTTATTATATTCTATAATTCTTTGTTGAGTTTCAATTTGTGTTTGCCATGCCCAATCCCTATTTAAATCAAACAAATAATGATTAACTCTTCCTCCCGGCCAAGGCTCCATATGCTCTACATCTGTATGATCAGGATGTAAATATTTACCACTATTGCTCCTTACCCAATGTGTGTATCTTGAATATCCATCGGGATTAAGCGATGGATCAATAATTACGATTACATCTTCCAACATTGAACTTTGGTCATTTTCTGTTAATAACTTATAAATTACATTCATTGAACTTTCAGATCCTCCCGCTTCATTCCCATGAACACTGTAGCTCAACCAAACGATTGGCAAAGCTTCCGAATCACTTAAGCCCGAAGAACCCATTTGGGCAAGAGCCAAATTCTTTTTTCTTAATTCATCGATTCGTTTATGATTCTTCTCCGAAGTAACCACCGCTATATAAAGAGGCCTTCCTTCACTTGTTTCTCCATATTTTTGAAGATCAACCCTTTCATCTTTTGAAATTTCTTGAAAATAATCTACTAGCTTATGATGAGGAGTAAATTGCTGACCGTATTCTTCGCCTATAAATATTTGAGGTGAGGGAATGCTTTGTGCAAGAGCAATGTGCAAACTAAAAACCAAAAAAAGAGAAATATTTAAAAGAACTCGCATGTGATTATTTTATCGTTAAGACGCTAAATTAATTAATATAACCTTCATCTGCAAAGCTAGTAAATCCTTTATCTGTAAATATGATATGATCTAGCAGGTCAATGTTCAATAATTGACATATTTCATTCAACCTTTTAGTTAATCGTTTGTCTGCACTTGATGGGTTTAAATTACCTGATGGATGATTATGTGCTAAAATAATTCCCTTTGACAAATGCTCGATAGATTTCTTCATGACAATCACAGGATCAACAATGGTTTGATTAATTCCGCCTTTTGAAATCATTTCTACATTAACGACTATCCCTGCATTATTCAAACAAACCAACCAAAACTCTTCATGATCCAAATGATCAAATTTATCTTTTAATAAATGATATGCATCAGAGCTGGACACAATCTTTTTAATCGCATTATCTTTAACATTATTACATCTTTTCCCTAATTCTAAAGCTGCAATAATGCTTATTGCCTTTACCTTTCCAATTCCTGGAAAAGCACATAAATCTGCAATTTTTAAATAGGGCAGTTTATGAGGTGGATATTGTTGTAAAATCATTCTTGATAATTCTATAGCATTGAACTCTCTATTTCCCGAACCTATAATTATTGCTAATAATTCAGTTAATGACAATGCGTTTTTACCCCACATGGATAATTTTTCCCTTGGTTGTTCTTCCTCCTCCCATGCAGATATTGCTAAAGATTGTTGTATTCTCATTTATATTCTTTCATTCCTTTATTAGTGTAACGAACCCCTGATTTCGTTCCAATTTTTTCCAATTATTTTTTATTTTTTTTAAAAACACCTTAATTTCAATAGGTTATACTTACCAAAAAATTTACATCATATTATAATTATTTATAATATGCTGTTAACAAAAGGCAGCACTTTTCTTAATTTTTCGTTATTATCATAATCATTTTTCCCTTTAATCTGTTTTTAGAATATGTATCTTACTAAAACGCCTACTTTTATTCAGAATATGTTTCCTAATTATACTTGGAAAGTAAATGCTGATAAAAAAGAAATTTTTCTGACTTTCGATGATGGACCTATTCCTGAGGTGACTCCATGGGTATTGAAAACATTGGAAAAATTTAATGCAAAAGCGAGTTTCTTTTGTGTAGGTGATAACGTAAGAAAACATCCTGAAATCTATCAACAACTTATCGATAGAAACCATACTATAGGGAACCACACATTTAATCATCTTAACGGTTGGATGACAGATAATATATCTTATTTTCACAATATAAGAAAATGCGCAACTGTAGTTAAATCTGATCTTTTTCGCCCTCCTTATGGTAAATTAAAACCTAAGCAAACTCAGTTTCTTTCAAGACATTATAAAATAGTAATGTGGGATGTCTTAAGTGGTGATTTCGATCCTAAAATTTCTGCTGACGAGTGTTATCAAAAAGTAATTAATTCAGCAAAAGAAGGCAGTATCATTGTATTTCACGACAGTTTGAAAGCTTTCGATAAGTTAAAAACAGTACTTCCTAAAGTCTTAGATTATTTTACGGAATTAGGATTTACCTTTAAAGCTTTATCAGAAAGTCATCTTTATTCTAACAATCTTCAATCTGCATAATTATTGAAACTTTTTGTTTCGATATTTCCTTTATAAAAGTATGGCAAGACAAGAAAAATTCCTTCGTTTAAGAGGTAATGAAAAAGAACTCAACACTCTTGTAAAGTCAACACATAAACAAGTTTTCGAAAGAACGAATTGTCTTGATTGTGGTAATTGCTGTAAATCGGCTCCTCCGCTTGTTACTAGCAAAGATATTAAACGAATAGCCAAGTATTTGGGGCTTCCTCCCAAAACCTTTAAAAGAAATTACGTCCTTGAAGATATTGATGGAAGTTTATCTTTCGATTCTGTTCCATGCCGTTTTCTAGGAGAAGACAATGCTTGCAGTATTTATGAAGTTCGTCCTAATGCATGTCGATCATATCCTCATACTGATGATGGTGATTTTCTTAAAAGAATCCAATTGCATGAAGTCAATGCTAAAATTTGCCCTGCAGTGAATGAAATTCTTGAAATAATGGATGAAAGCATCTCAAAAACATATAACCTATGATCTATTCCTTCAAAGGATTTATACCCGTTATTGATGAATCATCGTATGTTCACCCACTAGCAACCGTTGTAGGGAATGTAACGATAGGAAAGAAAGTTTATATAGGTCCTGGAGCTGTTCTTCGTGGCGATTGGGGTGGAATAGTTATTAATGATGGATGCAATGTTCAAGAAAATTGCACCATTCATATGTTTCCCGGCAAACAAGCTATTCTTGAGAAAAACGCACATGTAGGACACGGAGCAATAATTCATGGTGCCGTGCTCAAAGAAAATTGCATGATAGGAATGAACGCCGTAATTATGGATAATGCAATAATTGGTGAAAATTCTATTGTTGGAGCTCTTGCTTTTGTAAAAGCGAATGAAGTTTTTGAAGCAAACTCTCTTATCGTAGGAAACCCAGCTAAAAAAATAAAAGAAGTTACCGACAAAATGATTGAATGGAAAACTGCCGGTACTAAATTATATCAAACACTTCCCCTTGATTGTAAAAACCATATGAAAGAAGTAGAACCTTTAAGAGAAATACCTGATAATAGGCCTTCTCAAGAAGTTCTATTTGAAACTTGGAATAATATTATTGAGAAATGAGAATTTTAATGATTTGTCTTGGGAACATTTGTCGTTCTCCTATTGCTGAAGGAGTAATGAGAAAATTAATTGATGAAAAGGGGTTGGACTGGTACGTCCAAAGTGTTGGAACATCAGGGTTTCATCAAGGCGAAAAACCACATGCCGAATCAATTGCTGTTTCTGCTGCAAATGGGATAGATATAACTAATCAACGATCTCAAAAATTGAATAAAATACATCTCGAAACATTTGACTTGTTAATTGTAATGGATCAACAGAATTACAATAACACCATCAGACTTTGTTCCTCACCTCAACAAGAATCCAAAGTAAAAATGTTGCTTAATTATTCTTACGAAGGCGAAAATCGAGCAGTTCCTGATCCATATTATGAAGGTGGATTTGAAAATGTTTTTAATATGATTAAAGAAGCTTGTGAAGCTTTGATTGAAAAGGAGGGCTAACTTTTCTTTCCTATCATCATATAATTCCCACCTACATCTAGTAATCTGCTTACAGGAAATTGTTTTTTGAAGATTGAATTGTAATAATTTTCAGCAAAATCTTTTTCCTTTTCTTTATTGGACAAGTGATTAAAAAGTACATATCCACCCGAAACCATAATGCTGTCTAAATTTTGTAGAAATTCATCACTTAAAAACTGACTTGGAATTTTATCTTGAACAAATACATCAACACATATCATTTCATATGTCTGTTCGGTAATCTCAACGAACAAATCAGCTGATGCTTGAATGATCTGAACTCCAGACTTTAAGCCATAATCAGCATATCGATTGGCCAAGTAAATAACATTATCATCTAACTCGATTCCTGTACACTCAAAACGCTTTTTATAATTCTTCTCCAGCATATATGGAATACTTCCCATTCCATAACCCAATATCAGTAATGAAAAAACATCTTCTTTTGGGCCCCGACCCAAATCCTTATCCTTTCCTTGAAAAATATAATCGAATGCTTTCGAAAAGTTATCATATTTATCTTCCCAACTGTAAATAGCTTTTTTCGCATTGAGTTGCAACCTACCTTCTGAGATGCAAACAGATAAATCTCCACTAATTTCTGAAGATATTTTTTCGAGTTCTATTTCGATGAAATACGATAATAAATACTTCCACCAAGGTATCTTATATTTTACTCGCACGTTTCACATATGCCTTTAATAACAAGATAGCTTTCCTGAGAAGTAAAGCCTTTAGGAAGATTGACAGAAGGTGTTTCTATTTCCTCTAAGCATGTCGTTTTTTCACATGAAACACAATGGAAATGCGCATGATTATCAAGGTGTTCATGATTAGAACAATCGTTGTGACAAAGGGCATACTTTGTGGTTCCACTTCCATCTATTGCTTGATGAATTAAACCACTTTTCTCAAATGTTTTCAGTGTGCGATAAAGTGTAACTCGATCTGAAACCTGAATTTCATTTTCTATTTCTTGATTCGAAAGTGCACTACTTGAATTCTTATAAAAAGCCTCTAGCACATCAACTCGCATTGCAGTGATTCGAAGCTTATTTTGCTTCAATATTTCTTTAGCTCTAGATTCCGTAGTAATCGACATAACACAAATTTAGCATTATCTTTCCAATAGTTGAATGTTATAAAACATTCAATATGTTACAACTACTACAATCTACATCAAAACAAGTTTAATTTTCAGCTCTTCTCAGCATATCATTCGCACTACCACCAGCATTTTCTTTCTTCTTAAGACTTTGATTACCGAACTTGTAAGAAAACTGTAAATTTGCTACTGGACCATCCCAAGTACTTATTACATCTAGATCAACATTATCATATTCTACCATTCCATAGAATGGGCGGAAAAAGAGGTTATCTACACCAAAACTAATTCTACCTTTATTTTTCAATACTTTTTTACTAAACCCTATATCCACACCATATAAATAGCTCCCTGTAATTACGCCATCAAGCTCTCCACTATTATACCAGCCTGTAATTTCCGTATTTATTTCATATGGTAATGTAAAGTTCGTCGATAAAAATGTGGTAAGTGTCCACCGATCTCTCAAGATATCATAATCATTAATTTCAGAATCAAACATCGAATAATTTAAAATTCCACCACCATATCCTGAAATCTTGGGAATAAAATCAAGTGGAAAAAAAAGACTCGTATTAAAGCTTTTGAAGGATTCAAGATTCAAGGTAACTTGATTCGTGGTTCCAGTTACATCATTTTGCTCAAGAACCTCTACCATCGCATCCTTCGTATATTTATATTCAACATTAAAAAACGGTTGTCCTTCATAGCTCAAGTTAAACTTCCCACTGTGTGTCAATGCAGGCTGCAAACTCGGATTTCCTCTATTAAATGTAAAAGGATCAAGGTAAAATCTAAATGGATTTAATGAACTATACCGAGGTCTATCAATCCTATAACTGTAGGCAATAGATGCAGCTAATGGACCTTTTATTTCTCTACTTATACTCAAGCTAGGAAAGAATTGCTCGATATCTCTTGTAAGCAATGTATCTACTTGAACCGAACGACCTATACTTTTGCTATCCTCATATCGCAATCCTGCCGTTCCTTTCCACTTTTTATAAGACCAACTTGACTTGATATATCCAGCTATGATCTCTTCGGAAAAAATAAATTGATTACTCTGGAAGGTATTCAATAAAAAGTTACCGCCTTCATCTTCATCATATGCTTCAAAATTATTATCAAGTTCAGCTAAATTATACTGAGCACCTGTAGAAAAAGTAAAATGCTTATTATGAGGATAGATATAATCAACTTTAGCTGAAGTTATAAACGTTTTTCCATCCTCCACAAATTCTTGCCCTGGGAAAATCTCTGTACTATTCGACAAGGTGTTTAGTCCTGTTCTTTGGAACGTAGCGTAGTTAAAATCTACCTCTAGTTTTTGGCCATTCGTATCAATTTCAAATGTGTAATACGGATTGATAGAGGCTAAAAACCAATTTTGATCTTGATCTGTAACCGACTCGAAAGACAAGTCTTCTATTGATTCATTCTCAAAATCTATAGATGTTACATTACTCACTAAGTTATCCCTATTATTATATTTATACTGTGAAGAAAAACCAATTCGATGCTTTTTACTTATGTCCCAATCTACACCAAGATTGGACCTGAATGTTTGAGAAAAATTAGGGTCACTACTCACTTGATCATAAAAATCCCCTTGCACATAACGTTGAATATCAAGTTGGTCGTAATAAGGATTATCTCGCCATCCTATTCCACCTTGAACATTTACATTACCAGCATAATGTGACATATTTAAACCAGTCCTATATTTCCAGTCCCTTCCTTTTCCTAAACCCACAGATACACTTCCATTCGTTCCATACAATGAATTTTTCTTCAGAATTATATTGATAATGGGGCCTGTTCCCGATGCTTCAAATTCTGCACCTGGCTGATGAATTACCTCTACTTTTTGAATATTATCTCCCGGCATATCTCGAAGAAGTGTTTCCATATCCATGTATCGCGTTGTTTTTCCATTGATAAGAATAGTCATGTTTGATTGACCAGCCATTCGAATTTTATCACCTGAAACTATCATTCCAGGAACTTGCTTCATTACATCGAGCAGAGAATTATTCATCGAAGTCGTATTATTTGCCACATTAACTACTAATCGATCCGACCTTTGCTCTAAAAGTGGAACCCGAGCTTTTATTTCAACACCATCAAGAATTTCTGAATCCTCCTCAAGAATGATTTGAAAGTCATTTTGGGCATAACCCGGAATAGTAATATTATCGATTTTATATTCCTTGTATCCCAGCATCGAGGTGATCATGTAATATGTCCCGTCTTTGATTTTATCTATAGTAAATGTGCCATCTTCTTCTGTGGCTATGGCTTTCGCCAAAAGACTATCTTGTGCATTATATAATCCAACAGTTGAGAAAAATATCCCTTCTCCTGAGACATCTGTCACCTTTCCTTTAAAAGTGGTTTGCCCAAAAGAACTAAATGAAAAAGTGAATATGCATGTGAAGAATAGTAGTAATCTGAAGTAATGTGTTTGCATTTGTGTAGTGATTAAGTTGTTATATTTCAAAGACTGAAAACACATATGTAACGTTACAATTTATATTGTATGAAAAGACTAACTCATGATTTTTATAGACGAAAAGATCTTAAAGTGGAAGTATTTATAAAATCAAAAGCATAAATCATAATTAACAAGATAGCTTTCAATTCGATAATTTTCGAAGCACTTTATTTATTTCATTACTTATTTTTGAAGCTTCGTCTACAATCATGAAATGTTGACCATCTTTTATAATTACGTCATCATTTTTCGAAGGAATAAGTTTGTCTTTAGATCCACCAATTTTTAGCAAAGGATTATTTAGTCTTTCAATATTCTTCCATCCTACTAATTCTTGAACAGCCCATT
The DNA here is from genome assembly GCA_964566605.1 of uncultured Saprospiraceae bacterium. Classification (GTDB taxonomy): domain Bacteria; phylum Bacteroidota; class Bacteroidia; order Chitinophagales; family Saprospiraceae; genus JAHDFB01. The sequence continues at coordinate 23,969 of CAZMKA010000004.1, forward strand.
TGGCAAATTTCAAATCTGTATCGTCAAGGATTTCATTCAGCAACTTTTTATACTTTGCTCCAAACACCCAATGCGCTAAAAATCGCGGAGGATTAAACAGAAAACTAGGAATCAATTGCAAAAATTTAGCCTTTGATATAATCTTATAAATACCCCGTAATTCATTTCTTGTTTCAGCCGAAGAAATAAGTATTGTTAGCTTAGGGCTTATAATCTTGCTCATCTCTACAGCTATTAATCCTCCGAAACTTACACCAATGATTCCAAAAGGTTCTTGCTCATTAATGCAATTAGAAAGCCGGTGGGCATAATCCTTTATTCCTTCATTTTTTATTGGGTTTATCCATTCAATAGGTACAAGCTCGCATTCAAGGTTCAAATATTTGAACACTCTTTTATCTGCACCAAGCCCGCTTAGACCATATAATTTCATAAATTGTATTGACTTATCTACCTAACCAACCACCATCTACAGTCATGATACTCCCATGCATATAATCAGATGCAGCCGAACATAAAAAAACTATAGGACCACCAAAATCTTTGGGGTCACCCCAACGACCTGCTGGAATTCTTTCTAGTATAGAAGCGTAACGCTCTGGATTGTCTCTTAAATTTTTAGTGTTGTCTGTGGTAACATATCCAGGAGCAATGGCATTCACATTAACTCCTTTAGCTCCCCATTCATTAGCAAACGCCTTCGTTAATTGACCAATTGCACCTTTGCTTGAAGCATATCCTGGCACAGTAATACCGCCTTGAAATGTGAGTACAGAAGCGGTAAATACGATTTTCCCAACTCCTCTTTTAACCATTTCTCTTCCTATTTCTCTAGTAAGAATGAACTGGGCTGTTTGGTTTACTTCAATCACATGATCCCATATTTCATCACTGTGTTCGATTGCAGGCGCCCGCATGATAGTTCCTGCATTATTAACAAGAATATCAATTTTTGGAAAGTCTTTCTTTACTTGATTAATAAAGTCATACAAGGCTTCCCGATCGCTAAAATCACAAGTATAAGCAGTAAAATTCCTACCTCTATCACGAACTTGCTGTTCCACATTACTTCCTGATTTTTCAAGTGAAGCACTTACACCAATAATATCTGCACCCGCTTTAGCTAATGCAATTGCCATCCCCATTCCTATTCCTCGTCTACAACCTGTTACCAAAGCAACTTGACCATCAAGTTGAAAAGTATTTATCACGCCCATAAAATGAATTTGTTAAAATCTGAATTAGAATTAATACCACTAAAATTACCTTTTATTTAGCATTCAAAAAGAAAAAGGAACTTTTATTCTTAATGGTTTTCAAGGATAACAGCCTTTTGAAATAACTTATTCAGAATAGCAAGATGTAACGAAGATGGAAAAGCTATAAGAAAGATAAATCAAACATATGATCAAAAAGATAGAATAAAATAAATTGAAGATACAGATGCTTTTTATGTAAGCTCTGCAGATTTACTTTGAAAAACACAATTATTCATGTAGGCACATAAAAAAAGACTCCTGATCTGTATCAAGAGTCTCTACGCTAAAACTATACAAGACATTTTTCTTTATTCACTGTGTATACCTAGTATAATGCACATATCATGCCAAAATGTAAAATACTTTACATTTGTTTTATAGAATTTTAATTTAATGTATAAATAACTGGAAATCAGTTATTTTAATTCGGAAGGAATTATGGAACTATCGGGTGTACTTTCTATGCTTTGTTCGAGTTCTTGGTAATAACGCTCTCTTTGCTCAAAAACGGATGAAGAAAATAGTACTCCAAATGCGTGTGCCATCCAAGAATCGAACTTAATCTTTTCAGTTATTAGCATTCGAGTCTTCTTTGTTCTATCAACAAATTCGATCCGACTTTCGATCTTCATTCCATTATGGTGAATTTCTGTGACGAGAAGTTGGTTTTCCTTTTTCTCTATAATCTTCCGATCGGAAGATTCAATATTTTTCGTTTTCATGAAAAGGTAAAACTCTTCATAGTTTGATACTATATTAGAATATGCTTTTGAAACTGGAGCATAAGGTTCGATCTTATGTTCGAAGGTGATATACTTAACAAATGCTGGGATACTTAAAATAATAACACCTACTAATAAGACCAATATGGCAATTATCCTTGAAGACTTCATTTATAGTGAATTCAATGCATTTTCTAAATCCGTAATAAGATCTTGCGGATCTTCGACTCCAACACTCAAACGAATTAATGAATCGGTTAATCCTACTTTCAAACGTTCTTCTCTAGGAATAGAAGCATGTGTCATTGTTGCAGGATGACCAATCAATGACTCTACCCCACCAAGTGATTCTGCCAAAGTAAAATAATGCGTATTACTTAATACTTTATGAGATGCTTCTTGTGTATTCACTTTTAAATCAAAAGATATCATTCCACCGAAATCTTTCATTTGAGATGATGCGATTTCATGACTGGGATGATCTTTTAATCCTGGATAATATACGTTAGCAACAGCTGGGTGAGTTAAAAGATATTCAACTATCTCTTTCGCAGTATCCGTTGATCGTTGAACTCTTAAATGCAAAGTCTTGATTCCTCTCAACACTAAAAAACAATCCTGTGGGCCAGGAACTGCACCCGAAGCATTTTGGATAAATCGTAATCTTTTATTTAGTGTATCATCTTTAACAACTAGACATCCATGAACTACATCACTATGACCACCTAAATACTTAGTAGCGGAATGTAAGACAATATCAGCTCCTAAGTCTATGGGATTTTGCAAATAAGGACTACAGAACGTATTATCTACTAGTACATTTACATTCTTCTCTTTTGCAACTTCACATATAGCTTTAATATCAATGATCTTCAACATAGGATTCGTAGGTGTTTCCACCCAAATCAATTTTGTTCTATCATTCATTGAATCCATCAGATTCTGTACGTCTGCTAAATCAATAAATGTACATTTAATACCGTACTTAGCATAGACAGCCATCATTTGACGATACGATCCTCCGTATAAATCACTTGTACTAATAATCTCATCACCTGGCTCAAGCAATTTCATAACTGCATCTTGTGCCGCTAATCCGCTCCCAAAACATATTCCATGTTTCCCGTTTTCCAATACGGCTAAATTCGATTCTAAAGCTGTCCTTGTAGGATTTTGGGAACGTGCGTATTCGTAACCTTTATGGACACCAGGAGCATCTTGCTTGTAAGTAGATGTTTGATATATAGGAGTCATTACAGCACCAGTAAGTGGATCTGGAGAAATGCCACCATGTATTACTTTAGTTGCAAATTTCATATCTAAAATTTTGGAGAGCCTATATAAAGCTATTTATATACTAAAGACTATAGAAAGCATTTAGTTTATTATTCCGAAAAACAACGCTTATCCAAAACCAATTACACGTCTATATTCGCATACTTTGCATGCGACTCTATGAATGCTCTTCTCGGAGGTACTTCATCACCCATCAATGTAGAAAAAGTTTTATCAGCTCCTATCTCACTTTCAATCACTACTCGCTTCAAAATTCTAGTTTCAGGATCCATAGTAGTCTCCCATAACTGATCAGCATTCATTTCCCCAAGACCCTTATATCTCTGAACTTTAATCCCACTTGCTACTTCCTCGCTTCCGCCACTATAAGATTTTATAGCCGCAAGTCTTTCTTCTTCATTCCAACAATAGATGAACTGCTTTCCTTTTTTAACTTGGTATAAAGGTGGTGACGCAATATATACATATCCATTCTCTACCAATGGTGTCATATATCTAAAGAAGAATGTAAGTATCAAAGTAACAATGTGAGAACCATCAATATCGGCATCACACATGATGACTATTTTATGATAACGTAATTTATCGGTATTTAAAATACGCTCACCTTCTTTCTCTTCTATACTTACTCCCAATGCAGTAAATAAATTCTTTATTTCCTCATTTTCGTAGATCTTATGTTCCATCGCTTTTTCCACATTCAATATCTTACCTCTCAAAGGCAAGATTGCTTGGAAAAATCTGTCTCTTCCTTGTTTAGCTGTTCCACCTGCCGAATCTCCCTCAACTAGGAATATCTCTGACTCGTCTGGATTCTTCGAACTACAATCGCTCAACTTTCCTGGTAATCCTCCTCCCGTAAGAACAGTTTTACGTTGGACCATTTCACGTGCTTTACGTGCAGCATGTCTAGCCGTTGCAGCAAGTATAACTTTATCTATAATTCTCTTAGCTTGGAGTGGATTCTCTTCAAGATAATGTTTCAATACAGTTCCCACGCATCTAGAAACTATACCTGTAACTTCACTATTTCCTAGTTCTCCTTTAGTTTGTCCTTTGAACTGTGGTTCTGGAACTTTAACTGATACAATTGCTGTCAATCCTTCTCTGAAATCTTCACCACTGATTGCAAATTTCAACTTACTAAAGTAATTATTATCTTCACCATACTGCTTAAACAATCTAGCAAGAGCTCTACGGAAACCATTTACGTGCGTTCCTCCTTCTCTCGTATTAATATTATTTACAAACGAAAAGATACTTTCCTTGAAACTCGTATTGTATTGCATTGCAACCTCTACTTCAACATTTTCTTCTTTACCTATTACGTGAATCGGTTCAGTAATTAATGGTGTTCTACCTTCATCAAGAAATACAACAAATTCTTTAAGTCCTCCTTCCGAATAAAACTCTTCATACTTTGGTTTACCATCAACGAGTTCACGCTCATCAGTTAAGCTTAATTTCAAACCAGAATTCAGGTAACATAATTCTTTTAATCTTGCAGCAAGAACTTTGTAATCATATACTAATTCTTCGAAGATTGTTGGATCCGGTAAAAATGTAATTGTAGTACCATTTTCATCCGACTTCCCTACTACTTCAACTTCAGTAGTTGGCTTTCCTTCACTATAAGACTGAGTAAAAATCTTTCCTTCTCTTCGAACTTCTGCTTTTAAATCAATGGATAAAGCGTTAACACATGACACCCCTACCCCATGAAGTCCTCCAGAAACTTTATAAGTATCTTTATCGAACTTTCCACCGGCGTGAAGAACCGTCATTACAACCTCCAAAGCTGATTTTTGTAACTTTTCGTGCATTCCTGTTGGAATACCCCGTCCATCATCTCTTACAGATATAGAATTGTTCTCATGAATAATCGTGTGAATCTCTTTACAGTGTCCTGCTAAGTGCTCATCAATCGAGTTATCCACTACCTCCCACACTAAATGGTGAAGACCTTTTGTATCGGTACTTCCGATGTACATCCCAGGTCTTTTTCTTACCGCTTCTAATCCTTCTAGTGCGGTAATATTACTCGCACTATAATTTCCTTTATTATCGCTCATACAGGCTATTAAAATTTGAGCCGCAAATATAATAAAATATAGCCATATTAAAGGTGTTTTAAGCTGCTTAATGGCTTATTTTCGACCTTTTTATGTATTTGAAAATTTTAATTCGTAAAAGAGCTTGAAAATGAGTGGTTTTAATGATTTTTTTCTGGGCTCGGGGGCCCAAAAAAAATAATAGAATATTAATTACAATAGAAGAACAATGAATTAAAGCCTATTGTAAATACACTGGAGAATGTCCATTTATCATATTCTTATATTTAGGCTTATTAATTCACTGTGCTTTAGTACAAATTAATACCTCAGCTCGTATACTAATTCATCATCTATGTTGTAATCATATTCGACCACATCTTTTGTAATATTTGGATTTCTATAATTACTTGTAAAAATGAATTGGCCTGTAAAGGATTCAAGGTCAATTTTAAAACGCTTTTGAAAATGAGAAGACTTTATAATTTCAAGTCTTTCTCCATCAAATGTAAAGGTTTCAAGATCAAGTTCAGGATCATCAACAGCATAAATATCCACATAAAAAACAGGCTGGTAAATGATTTCGAAAAAGTAACCATCATCTCCAGAAACTTTAGGATATCCATTACAAGACTCGTCATCATCTCTTCCAGCGACTTCTTCATAAATGAATCGTTTCTTTTTACTGACGCCTTCAGTTTCAATATAATCTGCTGAAATTTCTGTTTCACAATCTTGAAAAAACTGAAAACTAAATTCTCCCTTATTATTTGTATCCTCTCTTAATCTTATAGAATTACAGATAGCTGGAGAAAAGCCTGAACAAAGAATATTTTCTACTCTCACAGTTGCATTCTGAATAGGCTCACCAGTTATTGCATGAATTACTTTTCCATTAATGTGAACTGGTACTTCTTCTGTACAAGAATTAAAAAAGATGGATATTGCTATTAAACAAAAAGCATAGCGGAGTAAACAGGCATTAATACCCGAAACTGTAAATTTCATATTCGTTTGATTTTGGCTGCCCAATGGGTTGGGCATACTAACAATATCCAAGAATCATACCAAAAGCCTATATTTTACAATACTATTAGCTTTAAAAGAATTATAATTTTAACATTTAAGCGTGGTAATCAATCACTTACAAAGATTTAACATGAACTTAGAGATTTTTGCTCTTTAGAAAAGCTGAAATAAATAATCTGAAATTAGTTTATACCAATTCTGTTTTAAGGTTTCATTTTAGTTTCAAGAATTATTTAATCAAGTATTCTACAATATAATTCCTAATCGAAACCCCATTCTTCCTCTTGGTGATAGTTGAATGCCGTTATCATTTGTGAAATGAGTTCTTAAACCTGCTCCAATAAAACTTTCAAATGTCAAGGTTTTGTAACGAGTTATAGTAAGACCTAAGTCAAAAGTACCAGAAGCATATTTAGAAATATCATCTTTATAAAATATATATTTTTCCTCTCCATAAATAACCCCAGGTGCAATGTAAAGACTGTTAAAAAATCCTCTCTCTTTAATATCATAAGAACTTTTTCTAATATGCAATTTCATTCGACTTGATAATCGTTTGTATTTATTGTAATCGTATGAAGTAGAACCATGAAAATCTGTGGATTCAGGAATCAGATTTGAAATGGCTCCTTCTATTTCCAAGGAAGCATTATCAAAAATAAATACTTCTATTCCACCACCAAATGATTCTATAAGTGGCATAGTAGGAGAAATCTTAATATTTACTCTCTTTTTTCTTAAATCTTGTACTTCTTGAGATTGTGCAGATATTGAAAATGCAGTAAAAACGAAGGCTAAAATAACTATTATATTTTTCATCTTTTTAAATTTTAATCGTTAATAATTTTTGTTTGATGGTACAAATATCGATCGAAAACAAGCCTTATTTTTAGACAATTTAGAAAAACACATATGTAATTTTATATTATATGTAAAAAGTCGTTATGGGAAACAAATAACCATTTTATTTTTGGAGTAGAAAACGCAGATATACTATTAGTACCGATGAATGAACCACTAACCTTTTACAGGTAGAATTGTAATATTTAATATAGATTGCACTTTATAAGTGCGGTTAAAATTCAGTAATTATCCAAAGATAATCGAGGAGAAAAGCATGACCAAACGATTCAGCCTTTAAGGCTGATGAAGTACGAAGTACTTCAAGTGAGGGAACGGCGAAAGCCGATGGGCTGGCAGCCTTAGCCCTGTTGAGCATTTTCGACGAAGAGTATCGAAGGATAAAACTTAATTTTTCCGCCATTATAGGGTTCAATCTGTATAAGTAAGTAAACGATCTTTATATGAGCTATACATCACAATATTCCAGGTGAAGGATACATGTAAGCGCGTGGGTAGTAAAAAGAATTGAAACTTAATGTTTCAGCAAGGCATTACTTAGAAAGAGATAACATATGCCTTGAATTTTACTCAACATATTAAAACAGAAATGTTATTATAAAGCATCTTTTACATTTTTAGAAAAAATATGCATTCCCTGCATTAGTGATTAATCAAAATTCTATTTTGAAAGCCTTCCCAATTAAAATGAATTATTGGCGTGCATTCTTCTTTTAAGCATTATCATTTCCTTTTGCACAATTGCTATTTAATTTACTAATCATCAATTAACTACAAATAAATTCTCTATTAAATATGAAGCTCTTACCTTTGTGCTAGATTTGATTTTATTAAGCCTGACGAAAATGTAAAAGGTTTAGCAGGAGTAAAACTTAATAAATTGTAAGATTTTGGGCCCCTGAGCCCACAAAACATAAACTAATGGATTTTAAAAAAGTAGTATCACACTGTAAGGAATACGGTTTTATTTTTCAATCGAGCGAGATCTATGACGGACTAGCTGCGGTGTATGATTATGGTCCATATGGTGTGGAATTAAAAAACAACATCAAAGAATATTGGTGGAAATCCATGACGCAATTACATGAAAATATAGTAGGAATTGACTCCGCAATTTTTATGCACCCAAAAACTTGGAAAGCTTCAGGACACGTAGATGCTTTCAATGATCCTATGGTAGACAACAAAGACAGTAACAAACGTTATAGAGCGGATGTATTGGTTGAGGATTTCATGGATAAACTTGATGGAAAGGTGGCGAAAGAAGTGAAAAAAGCTGCGAAAAGATTCGGTGAAACTTTTGATGCTGAAATGTATAAAGAGACTAATCCACGTGTTAAAGGGTATCTTGATAAAAAAGCAGAAATAGGTTCTAGACTTGCAAAAGCAATGACAGATAGCGACATGCCCGAGCTGAAAAAAATCATAGAAGATTTAGAGATTGCTTGCCCGGTAAGTGGCTCAAGAAACTGGACTGATGTTAGACAATTCAACTTAATGTTTAACACTCAACTAGGTAATATCGCAGGTGAAGAAGGGAAGTTATACCTTCGTCCAGAGACTGCACAAGGGATTTTTGTAAATTTCTTGAATGTTCAAAAATCAACTAGACAGAAACTTCCATTTGGTATAGCACAGATTGGTAAAGCTTTTCGTAATGAAATCGTAGCACGTCAATTCATTTTTAGAATGCGTGAATTCGAACAAATGGAAATGCAATTTTTTATCGCTCCTGGAACTCAAACAGAATGGTATTCTTTCTGGAAAGAAATGCGTTTGAAGTGGCATAAAGCAATTGGTTCTCCTGAAGAAAAACTTAGATTTCACGATCACGAAAATCTTGCCCATTATGCGGATGCAGCTGTTGATATCCAGTTTGACTTCCCTTTCGGTTTCAAAGAACTAGAAGGAATTCACTCGAGAACAGACTTCGATCTAACTCAGCATCAGGAATTAAGTGGTAAAAAACTCCAATATTTCGATCCTGAGAGAAATGAAAATTATGTTCCTTATGTAGTCGAAACATCGATAGGTTGTGACCGTATGTTCTTGGCTACAATCAGTAATTCATTACGTGAAGAAACGGTACCTGATGCTTCAGGAAAAGAATCAACACGTATTGTTTTAAAACTTCATCCGGCCATTGCTCCTATAAAAGTAGCAGTTCTACCATTGTTGAAAAACAAGGAAGAATTGACGTCAAAAGCGCGTGAGGTTTACAAAAAACTTAGTTTGCATTTCCCTTGTCAATACGATGAAAAAGATGCTATAGGAAGAAGGTATAGAAGACAAGATGCGATTGGTACACCTTATTGTGTGACTATTGATTTCGACACACTGGAAGATGAAACAGTAACTATAAGAGATCGTGATTCACTAGAACAAAAGCGTGTTGCAATTGATGATCTTGCCGGAATTATTGGAAAGAATGTTTCAATGAGCAAGTTATTAGAAAGCTTATTATAAAGAAATAAAATTTAATTCGTGGAACAATTTTATATAGATAACCCACTCGTACTTCTATTCGTAGTGGCTGCTATCGGCTATCTAGTAGGGAAGTTGAGCGTCAAAGGTGTAAGCCTTGGTGTTGCTGCGATTCTATTCGTTGGCTTGGTTTTCGGCGCCATGTATCCAGGAGTTGATATTCCTAGTATATTATTTCAGGTTGGCCTAGTTTTCTTTGTCTATTCTATAGGTATAAGTTCAGGGCGCGTGTTCTTTCAATCCATCAAAAGAAATGGTAGTCGGGATATTTTATTTGGAGTGTTGATGCTAACCATATCAGCGGGTCTTGCTGTTGCTATTCACTATGGATTCAACTTTGATCCAGCAACTACAACTGGTATTTATACGGGAAGCACGACGAATACCCCAGCTTTAGCAGCGGTGATCGAACAGATGAACAATAAAATGGGTGATGACGCTACGACCTTTTCTGAAATGGCAGTTGTTGCATATTCATTCACTTACCCTATGGGCGTAATGGGTGCTATTCTTGCGATTTTAATACTCGAACGTGTTTTCAAAATTGACTATGAGAAGGAAAAGGAGATATTAAGTCAGAATTACAATGTTTCTTCTAATTTAACTTCTGCAACTTTTAAGATTACCAATGAAGATATTTTGGGTATGCCCCAAAGAGAGCTTTTTGCTAAATATAAATGGAATGTTGTTTTTGGAAGATACATGTCTGAAGAAGGAAATGTACTGCTTCCAAACTGGGATACAACCTTCAAAATCGGTGACAAACTGATGGTTGTCGGTTCCAAAAAAGAACTAGAAAGAGTTAGAGAGATTCTTGGCGAAGTAAGTGATAGTAAATTATCTTATGACAGAAGGCATTTCGATGTTCGTAGAATTTTCGTTTCTAATCCTCATGTTGTCGGTAAAACACTGGGCGAATTGCAGCTTGATCGTAAGTATGCAGCAATTGTTACAAGGATAAGACGAGGAGATGTGGATATGTTAGCGAAAGGAAATACTGTTTTAGAGTTAGGAGATAGAGTGCGATTTGTTGCGAAACGAAATGACCTTGATTCATTAAGTAAGTATTTCGGGGATAGTTATTATGCGGCATCGAGATTAAACTTATTTTCTTTTGGGCTAGGTATTGCACTTGGTTTAATACTAGGAACAATAGAATTTACTCTTCCGGGAGGAATTAATTTCAAACTTGGACTAGCGGGAGGACCTATCATCGTGTCATTGATTCTTGGAGCGTTGCAAAGAACTGGACCGATTGTATGGACATTACCTTATAGTGTAAATGTAACATTACGGCAAATTGGTTTGATTATTCTACTTGCGGTCATAGGTATAGGTTCAGGTCCGGCTTTCTTGGAATCCGTAACAGGAGGTACAGGAATTTTGGTTTTTGTGGGTGGTGTAATTATCAGTCTTTTCACAGCTGTGCTGACTATTATTATAGGATATAAATTGATAAAAATTCCTTTCACATTGATACTTGGAATTATAAGTAATCAGCCTGCGGTATTAGAATTTGCATTGAGTAGAGCGAAAAACAACTTACCAATTTTAGGTTATACATTGATATTTCCTATTTCATTAGTCTTGAAAATTGTCTATGCTCAGTTGTTGTTTTTGATACTTCATTAAGACTAATGGATCTCTTATCCTACTTTATACAGATTGAAATATTTGAAATAAGATTTATGTAGCGAGGATTTTATTATCTTGTATCCATGAAATTTATTGCTGTAATTTTCTTTTTGGTATGTATAAATGGGGCTTTCGCCCAAAGCTATTGCGACAACTTAGTTTTTGAAAGCATTCATTATGATCCGTTTAATGAAAGTCTTATTTATTTGGTTTTGAATCATAATGGTTCCAATGAACTTTCTAGTGATTCCGATTATGCATCTATACTTTTAATTACAGATGAAGAAGATACATTAACATCAAGATTTCTTACATATGAATATTCTTTACCAGAAGTAACAAATGAAAAAATCATTTATCCAATTAATATTTTTGAAGGATATGAAAGTTATAAGGAATTTCCAGATGAGTTCAATGCGAGAATAGAGTTTTTTATACCAGAATGCACCTTGGATATTTCATATTCGAATCCCAAAGTAAGTTACCCAAATGATGCTAAAACAGAATGTTCTGACTACCGATTGCTTGACATTATAAAAGAGCGAAGTTCTCATAATAAATATGCTCAAGCCGTTATCTATTCAGCTGTGAAAGATTCTAATCTACTAGCCACAGGCTATACATCCTTTGAGTTTTTTGATAACAATGATGAATCTATGTCATATAATACTGGGCCACATAATTTTTTGCCTATTTTCCCAAGTGATACATTTGGTTATACCTTACAATTCAAAACGTTTTTGACAGAACCATTATGTGGCTATATAAAAACAGAATTTCCATCATGTCTTTTCCCTTATTGTGCAGTTGTAGACGAAGTGAATGAAATTGAAACTGCTCATCTCACAATCTACCCCAATCCTACAAGTGAAGTTTTAATATTGGACTCAGACGAAGAGATAGAATATACTAAAGTAATAGGTGTTGATGGAAAAGAATTGATAAAGACTTTGGGCGAAAGCCCTATTCAAGTAAATCACTTACCTGATGGAGTTTATTATGTCTTAGTTAGATTCGAAAATGGGGAAGAGCTTGTGCGAAAATTTGTTCATAAAAGCTAGGCAAGATGAATTCTAACATTGATTTTTCTAAACTTAAAACATGTGGGCAAGCCTGGGATACCATGAAGAATTGTGGAGACCATAAAATATGTAATAAATGTAGTGAAACCATTCATGATTTCAGAGGAATGTCTCACTGGAAAATTGCCATAAAACACAGTGAAAGTAAAGGAAAACTATGCGGCATTTACGATAAGGATTTCCAAAAACCTGCTAAACAAATCTTAATCTACCAATCGAGAAAACTTCTTTCCACAGGAATCATTGGCTTACTTACCGCGACAACAAGTATTGCTCAAAGCGAGGAATTAACAAGCAAAATTGAGATTGTCGAACATAGCGAAGTTAGTGCGGAAACATTCGGAGAAGTCAAATCGGAAAAAGCAACGAAAAGTGTACATGATACGATTGCTGTAAGAGGCATATTGAGATTTGCTGAAACGCAAGAACCAATGATTGGTGGAACAGTATATATAAAAGAAGATAATGAAACCGGTACAGTTACGGGTTTAGGAGGAAGATTTGAACTTGATGTAACTGATTCATTACTTACTATAGACTCTATAACTTTAGTTGCGGCATATATAGGATGTGAAACTCAAGAAATTCTTATTAAAAAGATGCTTTTGAGGAAATCCATTTTCTAGAAATACAGATGGTTGAAATGGATTCAGCAATTACTTCTTTTGTAGTTATTGAAAAGCTACCTTGGTATAAACGATTGTGGAATTTCTTAAAAAATCCACTCCAGTAAGTAAGCTAGTTTTTAACCAATGTACAACGAGTCCAAGTTAATACATATCATTTTTTTACATTTGTAAAAAACAAATCGGATGCCAACTCAACTCATTTCCATTATTAAGATTGCATTAGCTGTTATCACCTATGTATTCAGTGCCTCGTTCACATACGAATTACCACTAGGCGAAATGGTTGTTCCTATTACGGGTCAATCATTAGCGATTGTTTGTTGGGCATTTTTTCTAAGACCGGCTGAATCATTTATTGCTGTTACGACGTACATTTTAATGGGAGTTTATGCATTACCAGTATTTGCTGAAGGTGCACAAGGCATGGATGTATTAACAGGAAATACAGGTGGATATATCATAGGATTTTTATTAGCATCATTAGTTGTTTCATGGATCAGGGACCCTTACAAGAAGGAAAATCCATTTAGTGTTTTGGTTCTAATGATCGTGGGAACGGTTATTATTTTAGTATGCGGAATTATACGTTTGAGTATTTTAATGAGTTTCGAAGATAGTGTCCAATATGGATTTTATAATCTATGGCAGGGAGCGGTAATCAAGATATTATTAGGCACGGTGATATGTTATGTCATACACATGATATTCAGATATGCTACACCTGACAAGTATAAGAAGTAAGGAGGTTTTTAGATTCTCAAATCTTTAAAAAGCTACATCTTTTATCTCCAGGTCCATGCTTCCTCTTTTTCTTTTATAGAGTGCTTTTGAAGTAAGAAAATCTGCATTTTCTAATGGATTAAATTTAGGCGGTATAAATATTGTGGAAACTATGATTCTATTACTCAAAGATTAAATAGTTTCTTGATTCAGCTATGAATTTCCATTTCAATCAAATCACTCACTTACTTTTTTGTAATCAACTCTTGCCTTAGCTAGACCTTTTGGATTGGGATCCAAATACAGCTCATAGCCTTTTAAAAGTTTCACTTGTATTACTTCTTTTTGCTCAATAGGAATCTCTTTAATAATTCTCCCATCTTGCTGCACCCTAATAGAAAAAGCTATTTCTCCTATATTTTCTACAATTGCGAAGCATTCTTCTCCATAATAAGGATTGATAGTACCATCTTGTCCTGGACCCTTTCCTGTCATTAGCATACTTTGAGAAGGTGTAAGTTCAAATTCTGTTTGAGCTAAAACTTCTGTGTTGAAAAGAAAAAACAAAGTAAAAGCAGTAAGGAAAATTTTCATTGTATTTATTTTATTGCCAACTATTTATACAGACAATACTAGAATAGAATTGTTTTATTTCACTAGCAATATTAGCTTCCTTACGATTGGAGGTATCCTACTCCTTCTTATCTGTAGACTTTTCGATAGAGCTTGCGTGATCTTTGATAATATACCAACTTCCTTCAATTTTCTTTAGCACATAACTTACTGTCATTCTATTGAAATATGGCTCACCATCTCTTTCTGGTTCTCTATATATGATTTCAGTTACACCCAAACCAAGATCTCTTCCAATTTCCGTATTCACTATTTTTGTCTCGAAAGTCCAAACAGTATCTTGAAACCATTCTTCATGATAATCCATGAATCCATCAACGTTATAAATAATCTCTGAACCTGGCAATAGCAATTGCATCTCACCATTTGGAGACATGGTACTTTTTAAAGATTCTAAGTCCCTGTTCGAAACAGCATCCAAGTGCTTTTTCAACGTTGCAATAAAATCTTCACGAGACTTCCTTTCAACATCATCTTTAATTGTTGATTTATTATCGCATGATATATTAACTATTAAAAAGAAAGCTATTAATAGATTGACTAGTAACTCGTGAGTATTGATTTTAGCAATTTTCATGTTATAGTTTTTTCGAGATTAATTCTTTGTAAACCTATGGGTTAAGGGATTCTAAAACTACAATATTTATTTTGAAGAATGGAATTTTTATGTTAGTGTAAGACTTTCTTTCAATATTCTGTTTCGTCTAGCTTTGCTTAATTACTCTCTAATGCTGGTGTGTTCATCATATCCCATTACTAAAAGACCTATTCAAGTCCCATGAATTTGTTTCTTGGTTGTATTTAAATTCACATGTATACCAATCACTTAAAGCTAAATCCAAATGTTTATTTGACCAAGTGCCTTGATAAGGAATAATGGTTATTAATAATAAATCACCTGTTAATTTAACTTCCCCAAACCTTGTATGTATCAATTTCCTTGAATTCGCTTTATATATTTTCTTGTAATTATTACCATTGATTTTGATTAACTCCACACCTTCAATACGTGTTGGTAATTCCAAGGAAAGAAATTGTTGGTCAAAATAAATAGTAGAATCATCATTGAAATATTCATAAGACTTGACATACTCTTCAAGAGCTCTTAAATACATACTTCCAAGCTCATTTTCAGTATTAGTACTTTGCCCAATTGATATGCTAACCACGGAAGTTAGTAACATACCAATTGCAATAAATATCTTCATGTAACCAATATAAATAAAAATGAAAAACGTATTCGTCTTTTGAAAGTCAACTATTCATTTTGACTCCTTTTCTTACTTTGGGTTTAAACCCAAAGATTGCTCCGCTAATTTTAACCTGCTGAGACAGCAACTTCGCTTTCCTCCCCTCTCGCTTTCAACTTTTTCCATTGAAAAACAACAAACAATACCAACAAAAAATACTCCAAAAAAACCATCCAATAATACAAATCACCTTCTCCATAATACTCTGCATAACTCAAAAGCGCCAAAAATGACCACACATACGCATATCGTATACTTGTAAAAACAGACAAAAACACAAGAAGACTGGTGTACCAAGGATGTACCGTCGTGCTGAGTAGATAATAAATCGTCAAAGACCACAACACCCGCTTACATAGCGATGACACGCTCACTTCCTCCTCTTTCCATGCCAATATCAAAACCAATAAGCCCGCTATAATTCCCAGCACCGGCCCTAAACTCGCTATCACATTATATCCCTTAATCCAGTAGCCGACTTGCCGAACAAGAAAATACACACTCGCATTGAACTCAAATTTTTGGAAATATAAATCCAAGCCTTTTCCAAAATTCTCATAACTACCTACTACCATTGGACCAAATAATATCCCAAGAACTGCAAGCATCAAAAGTCCATACTTTACTAACTCTTCCCACTTCAATCGCTTAATCAAAAAAGGAAACGCAATTGCGGTTACTAACTTACTCGCAATGGAAAAGGCCAAACCGAACACACTCCATGCCAGTCCCCGCTTTTGTTGAAGTCCCCACAGAAAAACAGCAAAACCCATAATCATCAATAACTCCATGTGCATATTGCCCATCAACTCTACAATCACTAATGGGTTCAATAAGTACAGATAAATCAAGCGCTCATCCTTACCCATTCCCACTAACAACTTCCTTCCCAATATAAAAGTCACCACTTCTGCACCCAACATGATCAGCTTGATAAACACCATTTGCCCGTAAAGACTGTCTGGAATGATGAAAGATGCACTTGCGAATAAAGCTTGTAGTACGGAAGGATACACCGAGTAATACTCAGGGGAATTCATCTTCTCCAATAACATTTTTTGAAAATCACCTAGCGCCAAAGGAATATCTACAGGCAAAAAGGCATATGGATTAACGCCTTCTGTAATCAACCATCCATCCCAAAGAAAGCGATAGATATCATCACTTAAACCTGGCACAGCAAATACTGCAAGTACACGCAAACCGAATGCCATAAATAGCAACCATTTTGGGGAAACCCGAAAAATAATATAGGCGTGAGAAAGAAACGCTACGGTAAAAAACCCAACAATTAGGGGAAAGTCATCGATTTTCACCCACAATAAAAGGATGGCGATTGATGCCGCAAAAAGGACACTAGCAACGCTTGCTTTGGGGGCACCCATTATCTAAGCGCTAAATGCTTGATGGAATAAAAACAAATCGAACCAAATCCTATGGCTAATAACAAGTGGAAAAGGATGAAAGAAAAGTTACCCATCGAGATTCCATATATAATCGCACCCACAAAATATGCGCTTAGAATTCCTTCCAAAACAGTTGTGAAAGGTATCTTTTTCGCTAGATAATTCTTGTTATTCATTTTATCGGCAATAGTCTTCAAATTGAATTTGGGCGTTCTGATAAATGCTGATTTTTTACCTCTATAACCTTGTAAAACTGCTATGGAATTATGTAAAGATAAACCCATAGAAAGTGCAAGGAAAACTGGAAACAATAAGACAAATTTCAATATGTTTTTACCTAGCTTTTCGTCAGCCCAAGCACCTTTTACATTCCCCACATAATAGACTGCAACTATAGACAACATAGATGTCAAAAAGATAGCCAAGTAACGCATAGGAAATGCGATGCTATCCATTAAAAATAATACAGGAACAGAAAAAACGCCTACTATGAAAACGCATAAAAAGATAGACGACGAAAGTAAATGTAAGGTCGCATGGAATTTTTTGAAAAAGGAAATATCCGATTTCCACACAGTAGGTAACAGTTTCTTTGCCGTTTCTGCCCCACCTTTCATCCAACGATGTTGTTGTGATTTCAATCCATTCATTTCTGCTGGTAATTCAGCAGGACTAACTGTATTTTCTAGGTAATAAATTTTGTAACCTTTCAGCTGTGCACGTACACTTAAATCCAAGTCTTCCGTAAGTGTGTCCGCTTCCCATCCCCCAGCATCTTCTATTGTTTTTTTACGCCATACACCACCTGTTCCATTGAACTGTAAAAAGTAATTCCCATTTTCTCTACCTACTTGTTCCACAGTAAAATGCACATTCAACTGGAATGCTTGAAGTCTAGTAATGATCGAATAGTCTTCGTTGATGTGTCCCCATCTTGTCTGAACAACACCAATTTCAGGATTGGAAAAGTGGGGAATTGTACGTTTTAAAAAGTCTTTTTCAGGAAGAAAATCTGCGTCGAAGATAGCAAAGAATTCACCTTTGGCATGTTTCATATCTTCTTTAAGCGCACCTGCTTTATAACCTGTTCTATCCGTTCTAGTTACTTGAACAATGTCGAATCCTTTGGCTTTATATTCTGCTACTTTTTTAGCTGTAATCTGTACGGTTTCATCCGTAGAATCATCGAGAACTCGAATCTCGAAACGATCTTTTGGGTAATTGAATTGAGTAATGTTATCGATCAATCGTTCGACCACATACATCTCATTAAATATGGGTAACTGTACCGTTACAAAAGGATATTCGTCGGGCTGAATTTCCACAGTTTTGACTATTTTTCTATGCTTGTAATACTTGAATAGCAAATGAAATTGCATCAAGCAAAACGTCGCAATATAGGTCAACGCAAAAATGTAAATACCAAATATGATATAGATGATGATTGTCATAATAATTTAAAAATTGTCCATAATATTTTATGTCCAGCAAGTATAGTTCCTCTTATTGTTCCACTCACTTTCGATTTACCTATTCGCTTTCTATAATTTACAGCTACCTCTTCACATTTCAACTTCATTTTAGCAGCCTTCACTT
This sequence comes from uncultured Saprospiraceae bacterium, assembly GCA_964566605.1. GTDB lineage: Bacteria > Bacteroidota > Bacteroidia > Chitinophagales > Saprospiraceae > JAHDFB01. The sequence continues at coordinate 42,622 of CAZMKA010000004.1, forward strand.
GCATTTCTACTGTCCACCCAAAATCTTCATCTTGCATGTCTATAGCTAACAAACTCTCGTATTTTACCGCCCTAAAAGGACCCAAATCTGTAAAAGTATATTTATAAAATAATTTAATAAGATTTGTTGCCAACCAATTGCCAAATATCTGTTGAGGAGTCATTGATCCTGGTTCTAAATCTCCTAAAGCCCTACTTCCAATAACTAAATCAACGTCATTTTTGATAATAGGATCAATTAAAAGAGTCATTTCTTGGGGGAAATCAGAATAGTCGCCATCAATAAATACTACAATATCAGGTTTCTCGGTTTTCGCAGCGATATGTTTCATACCCGTAAGGCAAGCAAATCCATAACCTTTCTGTGAAGCCATAAGAACATTAGCGCCATTAGCTTCTGCTACTTCCGCAGTAGAATCCGTTGAGTTATTATTGCATACAATGATATCTCTCACCAAGTCCTTGGGGATTTCTGCGATAACTTTACCTATCGATTTTTCTTCATTGTAGGCAGGAATAATGACATCAATTGTCCTTTTTGAATTCATTGACGCAAAGTTAATTTATTTACACGTATAGATATCATCTATCATGTAAATGGTTGTCTGAAGGACAAGTATTTCTTTTTTTGGGCTTAAGCCCAAAAGCTCGTTAAATTTTAAATATTCCAGATTTGTTCCATGAATGATGTCTTAACTTTCTTCGTATTTGTCTCATTAAATACTGTGTCAAACTACCAAAATTTCCTCTGATGTGGGTATCTTACATCATACTCCTTCGCTACTAACTCTCTCAATTTTTCTCGGAGAATATCCATATTTTCCTTGGTTATCGCAGATATGAATACATTATCATGTTCATATGTATTCTTATAATTAGCTGTTAACTCGGTCATGATCTCTTTCTTTGTTTCACTATCCAAGTAATCATCGAAGTACTTTTCCCGATATAAATCGAGTTTGTTGAACACCATTATTGTTGGCTTATCTTCTACGCCTAGATCTTTAAGCGTTTTCATCACTGTTGCGATATGTTCTTCATGTTGAGGATGAGCTAAATCAACTACGTGCAGTAATACATCACTCTCTCTTACTTCATCAAGGGTAGATTTAAAACTTTCTACTAAATGATGTGGTAGCTTTCGAATAAATCCTACTGTATCACTCAGTAAAAATGGCATTGCACCAAATACGACTTTACGAACTGTAGTGTCAAGCGTTGCGAATAGTTTATTCTCGGCAAATACCTTGGACTTACTAAGTAGATTCATTAATGTTGACTTTCCTACATTGGTATAACCTACCAATGAAACACGGATCATTTGTCCTCTATTCTTACGTTGGGTTCTATTCTGCTGATCGATTTTTTCAAGCCTTGATTTCAAGAGTGAAATCTTATCTCGCACAATCCTTCTATCTGTTTCTATCTCCATCTCCCCTGGACCTCTCATTCCTATACCTCCTCGTTGTCTTTCGAGGTGATCCCACAAACCTCTTAATCGAGGCATAAGATATTGCATTTGTGCGAGTTCTACCTGTGTTTTAGCCTGAGCTGTTTGTGCTCTAGATGCGAAGATGTCGAGTATAAGTGAAGAACGATCTACAATCTTTACCAACAATGCTTCTTCAAGAATAGAAGTTTGTTTTCCCGTAAGATCATCGTCGAAGATTACTAGATCAATCTCATTGGACTCTACATATTGTGCAATCTCTTCTAGCTTACCACTTCCTACAAAAGTCCTAGGATTCGGTCGTCCTAGACGTTGAACAAATCGTTTCTCAGTTATGGCTCCTGCTGTTTGTGCAAGAAATTCCATTTCATCTAGATATTCTGTAATCTGTTCTTCTGTATGTTGAGGTAATATTACCCCTACTAGAACAGCGCGTTCCGTTTCTTTCTTTAAACCTTTGGCCTTTTCCCGACCGACTTTCCAATTATCACTCATAATACCTATATAACGATTTTTCCTTTAATTAAGCTTACATTCATACTACCATTTTTTATAAGCTTATTATATTCCTGTTGGGTTTAACCAAGAGGAAGGGTTTAGTTTTTCACGTCCTTCCCATATTTCAAAGTGTAAAACAGTCTCTCCTTGTTCATTCAAGTAAACCAAACCGATTTCTTTTCCTTCAGTTATTTCTTCTCCTTTACTTACTAAAACGCGCTCTAGTTTGGAGTAAACTGTATAAAATTTTCCGTGTTGGACGATTACAATATTTTCGAAACCAACGACTTTGGAAATTGAAACTACTTTACCTGGGTAAACGGCATAAGCAAATGAGCCGTTTGCACAAGAAATATCAATTCCATTATTCACAATGTTAACCTCTCGAAAATCTGGATGTCTTTGCTTACCGAACCCCGATGTCACTCTTCCATTAGTAACAGGCCATTTTAAAAGGTTTTTGCTACTTTCAAAATCAGAATTCATTGTTGAAACGGTTTCTGTTATCGATTCCCCTTTAAGTGAAGCAATAATTATCCTTTCTATAGCTTGGTTAAGATTTTCTCGTTGAGTTTTTATGAAATTTAAGTCTTTGTTTAGTTGCGCTTCGTCATTTTTCAAGACTTTTAGTTTATCGTTTAAGTCTTCTTTTTCTTCTTCAATAAGGGCAAGTTGTTGTTGTTCGTTTGCCAATAAATCTTCCCTACTTTTGATTAACGCATTCAGTCTTTGAGTTGATTCTGCTACGGCTTCTTGTGTTTCAAGCAAGTAGTTGTAGGATTCGATACAATAGCCTTTGTATTGCTTGAGGTATTGCCATCGCAAGAAGGAATCATTAATGGATTTAGCATTGAGAATAAAAGCCCATTTATTATAGCTAAGATTGTATTTATAAGCTTCATTAAGAAGATTGTAATACCTAGATTTTACGGTATCAAGTCTACTTTTCAAAAGTGAATTCTCGAACTCATTATCTTTTAATCGAAGCTTAACCAAATCTAGTTCTTTCCCATAATTTTCAATAAGTGCTTTTCTATTTTTGACACGCTTATTCATCGTTCCTATATCGGAAAGCGTTGTCTGTTGAGAAGTAGAATTATTGTTTAGGAGTTCGGAAGCTTTCTCGATTTTTTCGATCAACTCATAGCGTTGTTTTTCCAGTTCAGCACGAGACTGAGCAAGGGTAATTTTTGGGCTCAAGCCCAAAAACAAAATACTAAAAAGACTTACGCGTATAATTAGCAGGAATGTCAAATGGCGTTTCAAAAATTGCTCCAACATCAATGTTTTGTGTCTGAATACCCAAATTTACGTTCATGGCTCCACTTTGAGCGATTATATTCCGTATAAATGCCAATTTTGTTTCATTTACTAATCGGTGCGCGTCATAGTCGATGTGTAAATTTCCTTGTTCTTGAGCATCGACATCGCTTTTTACAATTTCCATTTTATCATTAAAAACGTGAATTGCTTCTACTAATGTTCCATTGACAGATTGTGATTGTGTTAATGTAGAATCATTGACCATTACGACTTTATCCGTAAAGAAGCTACCTCCTAAAAGAATCTGCTCGACATCTTGAAAAGTAAGCGGTACTCCAGTCATTTTCTCTATTCTACTCATTGGTTCAACGATGACTTCTTTCTGTAATCGATTCAAAACCCACATAGTGTCAGGAGTAATTTTAAGGCGTACTGCTTCAAACCCGAATTTCTTGAAACTTCCCCATATCAATTCGTCTTTCTTCATCCTGAAAACTCCATTGAAGCCTAGTTCCATACCACCTCCAGCATATTGCATCGAAGCAGTATATTGTAGCTGGTCAAAGGATAACACATTCGATGTATACGCATTAATTAATGCTACATCTTCAGCGGAATCATTATCGTTAGTTAAATTGGATATGGATTTTTTTGTACCACACGAAGAAATAAAAAGTATAGAAAAAAGGAAGGAGAATACTAGTTTCATTATGATTGTGAATTTTGTATTTTAGTTTTTAGAGCTTTATTTTTCGGCATAAGATCTAATGCTTTTTTCCAGTTTTCTACAGCTTCAGACTTTTTGTTTTGCTTGTCATAAATATCACCTCTTAGCTCATAAGAAGCAGGGGTTTTTATAGGCTCGGAGTCCAAAATTTTCAAGGCTGCTTCATACTCATTTTGCATCATTTTGGAATAAGCCATTTCAGTGTGAATAGATCTTATCAGTTCTTGATTATTTGCAGCAATGAAAATGGCTTCTTGTAAAATATCGAATGCCTCATCAGACTTTTCTAATCTATTCAAGCTGTATCCATGAAATAAATATGCAATCGCTTGATTCGGGAAACGAAGAATAGCTTGATCACTCGTCTTTTTAAGATCTTCAATCAAGTTTTGCTCTCTTTGCAAAGTCATTAACTGCACCCACACGTCAAATACAGAGCTATTAAGTTTAATTGTCTTTTCATATGCATCAATTGCATTTTTCATTTCACCATTGGAAAAATATGCGTCAGCTAAAAGTGCATGAACTTTTGGATTATCAGGATAAGTAGAAACAAGTTCTTGAGAAGCAGTAAGAATTTCAGTTCCTAGTTCATCACTAAAATCATAGTTAAGAGACTGTAGTAAAGGAATGAGTTTTGTTATTTTATTATCCAGAGGAATCGATGTTTCAGCAATTTCATTTCTTACGGCACGAACAAGGTTAACTCTATTGTCAGCACTTTTTGTTTTTGGGCTTGAGCCCAAAGTAGAAGATGCAAGATCAAGATTACCGAGTAGCTTGTCTGCCTTTTTATGTTCACCAATACGAACATAATAATTAGCAAGATTGAGTTTGTATCGTTTTACATTAGGGAATGTTTTTACAAGTTTTTCAAGTTGCTTAGCTGCGTTCTTTTTATCACCTGTTGTATCGTATATTTCATGAAGTTGTCGAGAGATACTTTCATCGACACCAAGTTTTTTCTCCATTTTTTGAAGAGTAGAAATGGCATTTACTTCGTCGTTATTTTGCAGATAAAAGTAAACTGCTCGTTCATAAAAGAAAGGATCTTGGGGTCTTTTTGAAGTAAAAGCGAGGTATGCTTTTGCCGCCTTGTCATATTCCATATTAGCTTCATAAGACTCGGCTAATTGCATGGTGTAGAATTCGTTTGAAGAATTAAGATTAACCGCTTTTTCACCATGAAAAATTGCTTTTTCATAATTTTTTATAGCTTCATTACAGCGAGATAACTGAAAATGAATGGTAGAATTAGAAGCATCTTTTTTGAGTAACTTTTCATAAATCTCTATGGCTTTTTCATATTGTCCAAGAACAAGTTGTCTGCTCGCTTCTACAAATTGTGTTTCGATTTCAACTTCTTTCTCATCATATCTTTTCGACTCATCGATTTGTGCGAATAAGGGAAAAGAGCTGATTAAGCAAATTGAAAAGTAAATAAAGCTTTGAATTCTATTCATAATCTAGTCTATACACAGAATTAACGGTTAACAGTGGGGAATTAGTTGCAAAGTAAGGTAAAAATGTGGGCATGGAGATTGAAATACTCAAGAAGTGTAAGGAATTAAACTGAGTTTAATATAAATTCAAAGGATGCAAAGAGTGGATTACTAATCTAGCTCCTTCTCAATATTAGATTGTAATTTCTTGATACGCACATTTACCCCATTGTAGTATCTCAAGACAAAATTTCTATTTAACCTTATTTTCCACAAATAACTTTTAAATCGTTTTTTCTCTTCATTTGTCAAAGGAATTGGTTTTTCAAGCTCAACTATCGATCCTAAAGAGTCATAAATAAAGTGAGGGGCTATCATGTCATTAATTTCATGGAAGTAATTTTCTTGAAACTGCATTTCATGATATTCCTCTTCTATTTTACGAAGAGATTGGTAATCGTATTCATACAATGCAATAATTTGAGAACGCAAAGAATCGTTCTTTACAAGTTCAAAACCTCTTGACTTTAATGTTTGATACCCAGAAGTATTCTGAATAGATGTGAAATCTCGAGTGAGTCTCAAATAATGGTGCCCAATAGTTAGAGTGTCTTTTTTTATAGGTTTTCCGTCAATGATATTCAAGAAATAATCACAAGCCATAAGGCCTGTTTCATGCCCCATTTGATTGATTGCAACATCTTTTAAATCAAGTTCAAGGCCATTGGAAATTTCTGTTAGAATTTTGGATTCTGCTATTCTATCCTTACGATTATCATTCCAATTATTAAGAGCGAATGCTGCTATGACAGCAATAAAAATAGACAGAAACTCGAAAGCATACTTTCTCAAGTTTCTAGATTTAAACTTGAATATTTTTTTCATTTTTTAAAAAGAGATTTACGTGCTTTTTGCATAAAATAGAACATACCTATGATATAATATTCAGATGTGTTCAGTTGTTTAAAAGTACAATTAAATACTTCCTCTTCATTCCCAAAATACTAGTTATTCATTTCCTCTTAACCGAATCGTTTCTGCCTTTTCTATATTTTCTTTGGTTCTTGAGAATAGCTTAATAAACTGAATGCTTGTTGTTCCATCTCCAGCAGTAATCTCTTCGACAGTAATTTTTAAGATATACTTTTCATCGACTAAGTAAGCATCATAATCATCGTTTATGATTTCATTATTCAACATAAAAATTGCAGGTAAATCAGATTCTTTTACGTATTTCCTTTTTAAATCATTCAATGAAATCATGGAAAGCCTATATTCTTCTTTCATAGTGATATGTATTTCTCCATGGATATAAATACCATCGTCTTCATTCTTACTTTTCTTTACCTCTAAAGCTTTTATATTACTGGGATCAATAGTATTGATACTTGAATCATTAAACTTATTTCCATCAATAAATATGAGTGGTTCGTTTTCTTTAGCTTCTTTATTAATATGAAAGACTTTGGGGATGGTGTCAGTGTACATGGACTTTTGTGACTCCTTTATTGAAACACCTACACTTTTACCAGAGAGCACTTGACATGATGAATGAATACTGAATAATGAAGCTAAAAGTAAGATTGCAATTCTCATAAGATTGGTTTGTTATAAATGTAGATATAATTATGCTTAGAACTCGGGTACTATAAATGCATTAACAATAAGTTATCATAAACTAACACTCCCCCACAACATAAATAAACCAGGCATCTGCTCTCTTTTGAATAGATAAAACTTATTCCTCCATACATAAATCGGAACACCTATAACATTCATCAACGTCCACATATTTTTTGCTTTGGGTTCACCCAAAAAAGCTTGTGATTTCACTTTCATTAACGTATCTGATGCTTCATAAACAAATACAACTGGGAAGTAAGGTAGATAAAATAAAATATTGAAAATGGTTCGAGAAAATAAAAAATGACTAGACCGATATATATGGAATTACTTAACTTAGAGTTGCACATATGTGTAAGCTACTTGCTATATAAAATAGAGAATGAAAGATATTTCGATATTAATAATTTGTGTTATAATTCTTTTGGGTTGTTCTCAAACTGTAAAAGACAAAAGATATTTGAATATATCAAGTGGAAAGATAGATAGAGTAGAAAATTTTAAATCAAAATTCGTATCGCCCAGAAATGTTGATGTTTGGTTACCAGATAATTATTCTGATAATAAAGGCTATGCAGTCCTTTATATGCATGACGGGCAGATGCTTTTCGATTCTACAAAATCATGGAATAAGCAAGAATGGGGTGTAGACGAAACAATGAGTCAACTTCTTGAAGAAGGAAAAATTCGTAATTCTATAATTGTAGGAATATGGAATACTGAATTTAGACATTCAGAATATTTTCCTCAAAAACCCTTTGAAAGTCTGCCCGAAAAGTTTCAGGATTCTCTACTAACCCAAGTTCAAAGACATCAAGAGTCTACACTTTTCAAAACTAAGGTTTGTTCAGATAACTATCTGAAATTTATTGTAAAGGAATTGAAACCATATATTGATAATAAATACTCTACTCTCTCTGATGTAAAAAACACCTTTATAGCAGGTTCAAGCATGGGCGGATTAATTTCTATGTATGCATTATGTGAATATCCAGAAGTTTTCAAAGGAGCAGCATGTCTATCTACACATTGGGTTGGCACATTTGATACTCTAAATAATCCTATTCCGTTAAAGTTCGCGGAATACTTGGATGATAATTTACCAAGTACTCATAATCACTCGATATATTTCGATTTTGGAACAGAAACTCTTGATGCTTTATATGAGCCTTATCAAGCAATTATTGACTCCATAATATTAAAACATGACTTTAACCCTGAGAATTGGAAAACTTTGAAATATCAAGGAGAGGATCACTCTGAAAGAGCATGGAATAAAAGATTAGATATTCCTTTGAAGTTTTTACTTCATAAATAAAAATACATCAAGTAATCTATCATAGGAAAATAACCATTGCGTTTAAGTAGAGAAAGTAAAAACGACATGATTGATATATGGGGAATTATTTATTTTAGAGTTAGACATATATATAAGTTATGCTTGCATTAAAATTAAAATGACAGAAAAAATATTTGGTAATAAAACGACATGACCGATATGTGTGGAATTATTTATCATAGAGTTCCACATATGCATAAGTTACAGACAAGCGGGGACGAGAAACAGGAACAAAATCAAATACTGAAAAACATAATCGAAGAAATTTGCCATCCCACAAAAAAAAGCAAAGAGTCTTTCAGACACATTGCTTTTTCTGCCACCCGCATCTATTCCCACCCACCACCCTAATATTCGGATCAATTTCATATCTTTAACCAAAATTGGACAAGTCTTAAATTGGTTATGATGACATTAGGCGATAAACTCCGACAACTCAGAGAAGAAAATCAAATGGCTCAACGACAAGTAGGTTCCGTCATTGAAGTAGATGGAGCTTTTATAAGCAAAGTCGAAAACAATGAAAAACCTATAAAACGAGACCACTTGAAAACACTGGCAAAACTCTTCAAAACTAAAGAAGTGGAATTGCAAACATTGTGGCTGGCTGACAAAGTAAGAAACATATTAAATGACGAACCTCAAGCTGATGAGGTACTCAAAATATTAGAAACCGACTTTAAATAATGGCGAAGAAGAAAGAAAAGAAACAAGAACCCATAGAGAAGCAACTCTGGAAAGCAGCGGATAAATTGCGTAAAAACATCGATGCTGCCGAATACAAGCACATAGTCTTGGGT
>CAZMKA010000005.1:0-50400 GCA_964566605.1 uncultured Saprospiraceae bacterium
ATTTTAACCCCAATTTTTAAAGTGTAATCTGTATAAAACGTAAGGATAGCCTTTGCTATCCTGAGTATTTCTAATGAAGTAGTTGCTTTCTAAGTTTGAAATTTTTTGGAATTCTAAATCAGAAATACTATTAACCTCTATAGAATTATTTTATTCTTTAGGCTTTAAGCCCAAAGCAAAAAGAATATTTACAAAAAATAATGCTGAAGCTCAATAATAGTAGCGCATTGAGGATTTAGTAACACTAAATAATTAATCATCTGAGATCACACCTTAATCAAAACAACCAGACAAATAACCCACGTATCCCCAAACCAGCTTTTAGGCACAAAGCCTAAAACTTCCACATAACCATTTACAAAAAAATAACGCTGAAACTCAACGATAGTAGCATATTGAGGATTTAGTAATACCAAATATTCCATCATTTGAGATCACACCCTAATCAACCCAACCAGACAAATCAGACAAATAACCCACATATCCCCAAACCAGCTTTTAGGCACAAAGCCCAAAACCTCTACATAACCATTTACAAAAAATAACGCTGAAAATCAACGATAGTAGAGCATTGGGGATTTAGTAACACTAAATATTTGGTCAACTTATTTAAATTGCATACAACAAGCAAGGCACTAAAGTATCTTGGATATATTGAATATTAAATCTTTTCCTTTTGGCACAAAGCCCAAAACCTCTACATAAATATTTACAAAAAATAACGCTGAAACTCAACGATAGTAGAGCATTGAGGATTTAGTAACACTAAATAATTGACCAGCTTATTTAAATTGGATACAACAAGCAAGGCACTAAAGTATCTTGGATATATTGAAGATTAAATCTTTTCCTTTGGGTACAAAACCCAAAACTTCTACATAAATATTTACAAAAAATAATGCTGAAACTCTATGATAGTAATCCTTTAAGGATTTAGTAACACTAAAATTTCACTCCATTACCACTTACTTACAATCCAATATCTACCCACCTCTTTCATATTATTACATCTACTTATATCATGGCATTTCACCCTGTCACTGTACTAGTATTACTTTACTAAATCTTAATACGTAAATTTGAAATTTTAATATTAACTCTTTACCCTAAGGTATATCCTCCCAAAAACGCTAAAAATCCTAGAATCAAACTCAATGCTAAATACAGAAATAAAGCACCATAGGCTCCCGACGCAAATAGCTCGTAGTTTTCTTTTGAAAAGGTACTGAACGTACTAAAACCGCCGCAAAAGCCTATTGAAATGAAATATATCCAAATGTCGTTTTGATCAGACATCTTTCCCACTTTGCAGAATGCAAAACCCAATATAAAACAAGCAAGCACATTACTTCCTAATGTTCCCCATGGAATCCCATACAACTGTTTACTATTAAGTAGGTTACTCAAATAATACCTGCATAAGCTTCCTAAACCGCCACCTAAAAATATATATAGCCAACTTAATTTCATTAGCTAACTATTTTCCTTTTGGATCGAGAAATGAAATACAAAATCGCAGTAAGTATAGTCGCTAAACTTATTATGAATATCAATAAATTAAGATTACCAAAAGACTGAAACTTGAATGCTAAGAAAATGAATAAACAATTAACTAGTATTAATATTAAAGTTGCTTGCATATGACTAAGTCCCGTATCTATCAATAAATGATGTATATGGTTTCGATCAGGTTTAAATGGTGATCTTCCTCTTAATATCCTTGTTGTAAAAACTCGGAAGGTATCGTAAAGTGGTAAAATCAATATACCTATAGCCGCAGCTGGTGCAGCTTGGAATTTATAAGGTGAATTTTCAAGTGTGCCATGCATCTCAATAAATTGAATAATCAATATAGAGCTTACCAATCCTAGCAGTAAGGAACCTGTATCTCCCATAAATATTTTGGCAGGCGTAATATTATATCGTAAAAAAGCAAGCAATGCTCCTATCATAGAAAATGAAATGATTGCCAATCCCATACTGTCTACCATAAAGAACCATGTTCCCAATACAAAAGAAATAAGTATTCCTATTCCGCCTGACAATCCATTTATTCCATCAATTAAGTTAAATGCATTGATAATAACGATGATCGTAAATATCGTAATTGCGATACTCCATATATATGGCAATTCTGATATTCCCAAAATTCCATAAAAGCTCGTTAATTTAATATTCGCTTTATAAACTAAAATTATTGCGGCAAATAACTGACCTATCATTTTTCTAGAGGCTGACATAGGCAGTATATCGTCCTTTGCGCCGATGAGAAAAATGATTATAAAAGCACATAATATATATTGCAAGTCACCAAAAACCTTGAATGGTGTCCACAATACAATCGAAAAAATCATGCCTGCAAAAATACCTATACCTCCTAGCGAAGGTGTAATTTCCTGATGACTTGTCCTGTTCCCAGGCACGTCAACCAGATTTTTCTTCTTAGCAATATGTATAATACTCGGTATTGCTAAGTAAGTAAGACTAAAGGCTGTTAAAAAACTTAGAATTAAGTCGTACATATTTTATTTATTATTCAACCATTCTTTTAATCGATCTCCCCATTTATTCAACTCTTTCAAAGCGTCATCCACAGCATTTTCCAATTCATCTCCATAAATTTCTTTGAATAACTTTTGAAAATCTACATCGCCTATGGATTGTTTAATCTCCTTATAGATTTCGACTTCACTCTTTTTATCTTCTGATTCTATGGTTTGCAATGCTTCTGCTTTGTAGCGAATAATCATAAACTCAACATATTTTGTCCAAAAGCTAAGCTTTTCATCTGCAGTCATTTCTTCACCAAATGAAGTATAACAATCATTTACAAATGATCTCATTTTTTCTTCCTTCGATGTCCAGTCCTCTGTTGAGTACTTTTCATGACGCTCTTCGAAATCTTTTATAAATCGATCATACGTAGTAACAAAATAGTTTTTGTTAATGCATTGGCTTACTTCACATGAACTTAAAATCAAAGTTCCCAATGCCAAAATCAAAAGATATGTCCTCATATATTCTATAATTTAAATCAAATTTAAAGAATTGTTTTCAAGCATATGCTATAATTATTATATCAAGTATAAAATACGTGAAATTATAAATCTACAAAATGTATAAGCTAGTTAATCGTGAACTCAGGTTATATGAAAGAATTTCCTACTTTTGCAGTCCATTTAAGTTTTAAACATGGATCTTAAAGACAAGATCATTTCTGATAGAATTCCACAACACATCGCCATTATAATGGATGGTAATGGAAGGTGGGCAAAAAAATATGGAAAACCTCGTGTTTTCGGTCACAGAAATGGTGTAAAAGCAGTTCGAGAAATTACTGAAACAGCTGCTGATCTTGGAGTAAAGTGTTTAACATTATATGCATTTTCTACTGAAAATTGGAATCGTCCGAGATTAGAAGTAAATGCGTTGATGAGCCTATTGGTAGAAACATTGAGAAGAGAGATTAATTCATTGAATGAAAATAATATTAAACTCAATGCAATAGGTGATCTTACAAAGCTGCCTGGAAAAACCTATGACACGCTCATGGAAGGAATAGAAAAAACCAAGAATAATGATCGCATGATGTTAAATCTTGCATTGAATTATTCAGGTCGTTGGGAAATCTTGAATGCAGTCAAGAAAATAGTTGAAGACTCAAAGAAGAATGATCTAGATTTTCAAGATCTTGATGATGGAAAATTTGAAAAATACTTGACTACCGCAGGAATTCCTGACCCAGAGCTTCTTATAAGAACAAGTGGCGAATATAGATTGAGCAATTATTTGCTTTGGCAGATTGCTTATAGTGAACTTTACTTTGCTCCTATTTATTGGCCGGATTTTAGAGAAGAGGATTTCTATAAAGCCATAATAGATTTTCAGCAGCGTGAGCGACGATTTGGTAAAACTAGTGAGCAATTATAATAGTAAAAGCAACACACAATACATTCCATCCGTTTTGGAAAAGTGAATAATAAGATAATGACAACGAATATTAAAAATATACTTTCTTTCTTTTTGGCATTCAGCCTTCTTTTTGTTTTTCAAGAGGCTTACGCCCAAAATGAAAATACTGAAATCGTAGACTATGAAACAGTTAAGACTTATGAGATAGGTGCTGTAAAAGTTACAGGTTTGAAATACCGTGATAGTAAAGCAATTATTGCTGTTTCAGGCCTAAGAGTCGGGAAACAAATTAAAATTCCAGGACAAGATATTCCTACAGCTATTAATAACTTATTAAATTTAAAGTTATTTAGTGATATTGAAATTTACTTAGAAAAAACAGTAGGTGATATTGCTTTTCTTGAAATCAAACTTGAAGAGAGACCTACACTTTCTAGATATTCGTATACTGGTGTAAAGAAAGCTAAGCACGATGACTTAAATGAAGTTCTAGAAAACGTTTCTAGAAAAGGTGGAATTGTTACAGAAGATATGAAACAACTTGCACGAGCTAAGCTTTTGGATTATTACTATGAAAAAGGTTTTCAAGATGCGAAAGTTAGAGTGTTAGAAACAAGAGATACTTCCAAAGAAAATAGCGTACAATTAACTTTTGATATTCAAAAAAATAAGCGTGTTAAGATTGCTAAAATTGATTTTATTGGAAATGAGAATACGAAGGATTGGAAGTTGAGAAGTAAACTTGAAAATACTAAAACACGACTGAATATTCTTAAAAAGTCTAAATACATTGCTGAAGACTTTGAAAAGGATAAGAATGGTATTATCACTCATTATAATAATATAGGTTTTAGAGACGCTAAAATTACAGGTGACTCAGTGTGGAGAGATGAAAAAGGAAGACAACAAATCAAGGTGTTTGTTGATGAGGGGAATAAGTATTACTACAGAAACATTACTTGGAAAGGGAATTCTATTTATACTAATGATTACTTGGCTAGAATACTAGGTATTCAATCTGGTGATGTATATAATAGAGAATTACTAGATAATAGACTTTCTTTTAGTCTTGATGGAAGAGATGTAAGTTCTCTTTATATGGATGACGGATATCTTATGTTCCGTGTTGATCCTGTTGAAAGAGCCATTCAAGGAGATTCTATAGATATAGAAATTAGAATTACTGAAGGTCCCCAAGTTTCCATTGATAAAGTTATCATTAAGGGTAATGACAGAACGCACGAAGATGTTGTTCGTAGAGAAATACGAACAAGACCTGGAAAGAAATTTAGTCGTTCGGATATTATTCGATCCCAAAGACAAATAATGAACTTGGGTTATTTTAATCCAGAGGCTTTCAATATGGAAACTCCCGTAAATCCTGCTCGAGGAACGGTTGATATTATATATACACTTGAAGAAAAACCAAGTGATCAACTAGAACTTTCTGCTGGTTATGGAGGGGTGTCCGGATTAATCGGTACACTCGGTGTAACGTTTAACAATTTCTCTGTAAAGAATATACGAGATAGAAAAACATGGAATCCACTTCCTCAAGGTGATGCGCAAAAACTAAGTATTCGAGCTCAGTCGAATTCTCAGTTCTTTCAATCATACAATGTTTCATTTACTGAGCCTTGGTTAGGAGGAAAGAAACCTACATCATTTACTACGGGATTAGTTTATTCAGCATTTGATTACTCTTCTTTTGGTTCAGGTAGCTTATCTATCGCAAGAGGATTTATTGGTCTAGGTACTCAGTTGAAGTGGCCTGATGATTTCTTCTCTTTGTATGGAACAATAAATGTTGAACAAATCAACTTGGATAACTTTACTAATAACGGATTCTCTATAAGTAACGGTAGATTTAACAACCACTCTTTAAAATTAGCTCTAACGAGAAGTTCAGTAAATGAGCCTATTTATCCACGAAGTGGGATGAAAATGTCAATCTCTGTTCAAGCAACACCTTATTACTTTTGGCGTAATTTAGATAATTCAGTACTAAGTGATGATGAAATTGCTTCGGCTGTTGCACTTGAAAATAGAATACGTGGAGGAGGAAATCCTATGACATCAGCTGCTGAAGCTGCTTTTGTTACTGAACTTCAAAATTCTAATAAGTTCAAATTTTTAGAATATCATAAATGGAGATTGGATAGTGAATGGTACTTTAATATCGTAGATAAATTAGTTCTTATGACCCAAGCAAAAATTGGATTCATGGGATACTATAGAGAAGAAATCGGTCTTGTTCCTTTTGAAAGAGCTCAAGTTGGTGGTAATGGATTGAATAACCAAACCCAAGGTATTAACGGTAGAGATATCATTTCTGCTAGAGGTTATGAAATTGCAGATTTCGAAGTAAATAACACCAACGTTGATGGTGCTTCTATATGGAATAAATATACTGTTGAATTAAGATATCCTATTTCTACTAATCCGAATTCAACAATTTATGTTCATGCATTTGCTCAAGGTGTAAATGCTTGGGATAACTTTAGAGAATATAACCCATTCGATCTTCAACGATCTGCTGGCTTAGGATTTAGAGTATTTTTACCAATGTTCGGTCTTATGGGATTTGATTATGGTTTTGGATTCGACAGAGAATTCGAAAGTTTAGCTCCTTCTTTTAGAGACTATGGACAATTCAATATTATACTTGGATTCGAACCTGACTAATCCATAATTACTAATCTTCTTGCGTTGGATTTGTATTGTGTATTGAAATACTCTGATTGATATATAGTATCAATTGCAATGACCGTTAAGCATTCGTTAAGGTAGTTTTTGATTTTGTATTTTTTATATAATATTGCATTAGATTTCAAGATTATACTATAAAATATGTTGCATATTGAATACTAAAACATGCATTTAGCATCTTCTTAGTGTAATATTAATTTGGTAAAGCAAAACCTAAAATTAAATGGAAGCATCAGTAGACATTGAAGCATTAAATCAACAAATAAAAATTGATAGTGCGTTCTTAGAAGATTTAAGAAATGAAACTTCAAAGATCGTGGTTGGCCAGAAAAACATGGTCGATAAGTTATTGATAGGATTATTGACTGATGGTCATATACTTCTTGAAGGTCTTCCCGGACTCGCCAAAACGCTTACAGTAAATACTTTGTCTCAAGCCATTAGTGCGTCTTTTCAAAGAATTCAATTTACACCGGATTTATTGCCTTCGGATATTATAGGAACTATGATCTATAGTCCTGCGACTAATTCTTTTAGTGTGCAAAAAGGACCCATCTTCGCTAACTTTATTTTGGCAGATGAAATCAATAGAGCTCCAGCAAAAGTACAGAGTGCATTACTTGAAGCAATGCAGGAAAAACAAGTGACCATAGGCAAAGAAACATTCAAACTTGAAAAACCTTTCTTAGTTCTAGCAACCCAAAATCCCATAGATCAAGAAGGTACTTACCCTTTACCTGAAGCACAAACGGATAGGTTTATGCTCAAGATAAAAATTGATTATCCTACTGTAGAAGAAGAACGTATAGTAATGAGACGTTCACTTGATAAGTCTTTTGACCAGAAAATTTCACCTGTGATTACAAAAGATTTAATAGTGAAGGCTAAAGAATCTGTTTCGAAAATCTATATGGATGAAAAAATAGAGCAATACATTCTAGATATCGTTTTTGCAACTCGTTATCCTGAAAAATTTGGACTTGCAACACTGAACCCGCTAATTAATTTCGGAGGTTCACCTAGAGCAACTATAAATTTAGCTAAAGCTTCTAAAGCAACCGCTTTCCTTAATAGAAGAGCGTTTGTAATTCCTGAAGATGTTCGATCTATTGCTAAAGAAGTATTGCGCCATAGAATTGGTATTTCTTACGAAGCAGAGTCTGAGAATATTACGCAAGAAGATCTTATTGATAGAATTCTTAACACTGTTCAAGTCCCATAAATCATGCGGTTGCTGTTCATTTCATATTTTTTATTATTGAGCTTCCCTTTTTGGGCGCAAGCCGAATATCAAAAAGTGAGGGAAATGTTTGATGTTCCTCATACGAATATAGAAATGCACGTATTCAAAGGTCATCTTGATCACGTTCATCCAGTGGAATTTTTCATAGGGAAAAGAAATGAAAACGTGAAAGGATATTATCGATTAGTAAGTTCTGGTGATGTCTTTTTTCTTGAAGGTGAATGGGAAAATGCTAAGCTGATTCTTAGTGAAAGTGATGAAAATGATCAGCAGATTGGCACCTTGGTTTCTTCGAATTTTAACTTTGATGAAAATGTAAATTATGAGCTGCAATGGCAGTCAATGGACAACACCGATGTCCTCGATATTTCATTGCTCAAAACACATTATAGTTCCTATTCGCCATTGGCTTTTAAATCATCTATCTCTAAGTATTGTGACTATCAAACTGATGATTGCTTTACTGTTGAAGTATTTGAAGAGAATAAGGCTGAGATTGTTTTTTTGGCTTACGCCAAAAGAGAATTTATTTCATTGGTTTCACAAAAACCTTTCATTTTTTATACTTCTGATTCTTTGAAATATGAAGAATTTTCAGACAAGTTAAGAGTCAAAAAACAAAGCGGCTTCCAATTTTATACCAAAGAAAAACAGGCAGAAGTCAAACGAATATATTATGCCTCAAACGAACTTCTCAGTGATGTCGAGTATCTTATTTTGAATGAAAAAGCTTTTGATGACTTTTTGATTGGAGAAATTAATAAGGAGAAAGCTCGAACAAAAGCTGGAATTGCCAAGGTTACACAAGAGAATAATTCATTGCATTATCAATGTAAATGGTCTGGCTGGACAATGATTGATTATATGGGAACGACTGTAATAAGCGGAAGGATAATCCTGGAATCTTACATGCCTAGTTATACAGAAAGAAAAGTGATTCCGTTTACATATGATCTACAAGAAAATGAATCTACTACAGTAAAAGAACAGTTTAAATCAGACGTAGATATTGTATCTTTTTTCAATAAAAGAATTGTGTCGGAGTTACAAACCAATTTAGATTTAAAAGGTAAAAAAGCAGAAGAGTTTCTTTATTACAGTTTGAGTGATAAATACATATTGATTACAACTGCCCATAATCCTGCTGATGGTTTTTCAACAATAAAAATTCCATATTCAGAACTTAAAAACTGGGTAAAACGAAATAGTCTTATTAAAAAAATTATGCGCGTATAATGGAAGTTAATGAGATTCTCAAAAAAGTAAAAAAAATAGAGATTAAGACGAAAGCAATTTCGCAACATCTCTTCAGTGGTGAATATAATAGTGCATTCAAAGGAAGAGGAATGTCATTCAGTGAAGTACGTGAATACTCTTATGGTGATGATGTGAGACATATCGACTGGAATGTTACAGCACGAACCAATTACCCACATATTAAGGTGTTCGAAGAAGAACGTGAAATGAACATCATGTTCCTCATTGACGTGAGTAAAAGTGCAATGTTCGGTACAAGTGAATACTTGAAAAGTGATTATATCACTGAACTATGCGCAGTACTTGCTTTTTCTGCGATGACAAATAATGATAAAGTAGGTGCCATTCTATTTTCTGATGAAATAGAACATTACATTCCTCCAAAAAAAGGGAAGAAACAAATCCTTCGAATTATCAGGGAACTGGTCGATTCCAAAACAGAAAATCAAGGTACAGATTTAGGAAAAGCCTTGAAATACCTTACCAATACATCCAAAAAAAGAGCTACTGTTTTTGTGCTGAGCGATTTTATTGATACAGACTTTCAAGATGCTTTGAAGATTACTTCGAAGAAGCATGATCTTATAGGAATAAAAGTTTACGATAAAGGAGAAAGAGAATTGCCGAACCTTGGGCTAATAAAAGTTATGGATCAAGAAACGAAAGAAGAAGTCTTACTCGATACTTCGTCCGCAGCTTCAAGACGAAAATATACCGAACAATTCGATGAACGAACACAAAGTCTAGAGCAAACTTTCAGCCAGTTAAAAGGACAATTATTGAGCATAGGAACAGAAGAAGATTATATTAAAGTATTATTGAAATTCTTTAAAAAGAGAGCTTCATGAGAAATACAATCTGTCTTATATTATTGTTTTTTTCTTTTTGGGCTCAAGCCCAAATTGCATACGTTTACTGTGAAAAAGACAGCATCCTTGTTGGTGATCAAGTCGATTTTAAGTTAGTGCTTGCAGGCTTTTCACCTAATGATATCCAAGAAATAAGATGGGATACCTTAGAAAGACTTGAATTTCTAAACATGGCAGATACGTCTTACTATCCCGTAGATTTCGAAATGGATGCTACTAATTTTAAAGGCGATGATTTTAACTATGATAAGCCCGAAATGGATTGGTCTATTGATGATCAGTCAAGCCCGCAAGAAATATATAATACGTTCAAATTGACATTTTGGGAAATGTGTGCCTTTAAGATTCCACAACCTACAATCATCATGACGAATGGTGATTCCCTTGAGGCAAGCTCAGGATTCTTAAAAGTTTATAGCCCGAAATATGATGAACTTGCGATGGAAAAAGCTCCTTCCATAGGCTTAATAAAGGAATCGAAAAGATTCTATGATTATCTACTTGATTTTTGGTGGTTAATTGCATTGGTTTTGGGAATTATAATCGCTTTATTTATACGTAGAAAACTTAAAAATAGAAAGCAAAAGGAAATTGAAATAATTCCTCCTCCAGTTCCCAAAAGAGATATTGTTGTTATTCCAGCTGATGTTATCGCACTTAAGAAGCTTAAAGAACTAAAAGAAAGTCGTAAGTGGGAAACGGAAAGTGAGAAGCAATATGTGTCGGAATTAACAGAGATAATTCGAGAGTATATTGAAAATCGATTCGATATAAAAGCACTTGAAATGACTTCGACAGAGATACTTCAATCGATGGAGGGAGACTTGCTTAATAATCTTCAAATGGAGCAATTAAGCAACACCTTGAATGTTGCCGATATGATTAAATTCGCAAAGTCGAAAGTCGATATGAGTCTTCACGAAAAATTTGTTGACGATGCGATTGACATGGTTGAATCTTCTAAAGAAATAATAGAGACAGAGGATGAATAGCTTTTTCACTATATCGTTCGCACAACCGTTTTGGTTTCTTTTGCTTGCAGCAATTCCGCTGTATTTCATCTTGTTGAAAAAGCGAAATAAGGCTAAGAATTTCAGCTTAGGAATTCCTGAGGTGAGTCGAGATAAATTGAAAGTATCTAATTGGAAAAGTATATTATATAGACTTTTACCCTTTTTGTTTTTCGCTGGTTTTACATTATTGACGGTTGCAATGGCAAGACCGCAAGAAAAATTTCAAAAACAAAAAATTACTAGTGACGGAATTGATATAGTTGTAGCACTAGATATTTCACCTAGTATGCTTGCAAAAGATTTTGAACCGGATAGACTAACAGCAGCTAAGAAGGTCATTCTAGATTTCATTGAGCAACGTCCTAGTGATAGAATCGGCTTGACTGTTTTTTCTGGAGAAAGTTATACTGCTTCCCCACCTACGCTAGATCATAAGGTACTATATCAAATCATTGGAGGATTAGAGTATGGAACCATGGAAAATGGAACAGCGATAGGAATGGGATTATCCACTTCGGTTAATCGCTTAAAAGATAGCAAGGCAAAATCGAAAATTGTAATACTATTAACTGATGGGTCGAATAACTCAGGAATTGTAAACCCTAAAGAGGCAGGAGAAATAGCAGCTACATTTGGTGTGAAAGTTTACACGATAGGAGTAGGTACAAACGGTGTGGCATTAACACCTTACAGGAGAAACTATAGAAATGAATTGATATTTAAAAATGCAAAAGTTGAAATTGACGAAGAACTATTAACTGATATTGCTGAGATGACTGGTGGCGCATATTTCAGAGCTACTGATAATATGGAATTAGTTCAGATTTATGATAAAATCAATCAATTAGAAAAAACAGAATTTGATTCAACAACATTAGTCAGAAAAGAAGAAAAATATACTGGTTTTGTATTAAGCGGTTTGATTTTACTTCTCATTCATTTTACCTTATCGTTCACGCTTTATAGAAATATACATTCGGCATGATAAGATTAGCAAATACTACATTTCTTTTATGTTTAATTGTGATTCCATTATTGGTCTTTGCTTATAGATTATATAAGGTAAAGCAAGAGAAAGAATGGAAGGCTTTCGCCCAAAATTCAAGAGCCTTTAATTTCCTTCATGGAAATAGAAAAAAATTAGTTTGGACTTCTTTATATGCATTCTGCATATTGCTCATATGTGGCATTTTTGCACTTACAAATCCCCAAATAAATAAGTCTGCTCAGGAAGTAGAAATCGAAAGTAGTGATATTTTTGTTGCTTTGGATATTTCAGAATCCATGCGAACAGAAGACCTTAAACCGAATCGATTAACTCGTGCTAAAAATTTGGCTCAGAAAGTTATCGAGCAACTGGAAGGAAATAGAGTAGGTCTTATTTTATTTGCAGGAGATGCTTATATGTACATGCCATTAACAAGTGATTTAAGTGCAGCGATAGGATTCGTTCAAGCTGCGAATACCAGTATGGCACCAATACAGGGTACATCAATTTCAGCGGCAATCCGATTAGCTAATACTTCTTTTGATAAAACGGGTGATGCTGGTAAATCAATTATAATAATTAGTGATGGTGAAGATCACGAAGAAGATATTGATAAAGCAATAAAAGAATGTAAAGAAGATAAAGTCTATATTTTTACAGTGTCAGTAGGAACAGATGGCGGAGGATATGTTCCAGGTATAGGCCGAGATAATTATTTGTTTGATGAAACTGGAAAACCAGTCAAGTCTGTAGTGAATAAGAAAATGCTACGAGAAATTGCTGAAAAATCGAATGCCACATCTTATGACTTAGTTGCCGAACGAAATATTGATCAAGCCCTAAAAAGGAATATCGATCAAATGGAAAAACAAGTAACAGAAGTTATGAAGTATGCTAATTATGATTCCATTTATCAATATTTTCTTCTACCCATAATTTTACTTCTTTTGTGGCAACTTTTTGCACCATTATTGAGTTATTTTAAAGCAAATAAAGAAGCATGAAAAAGCCATTTTTATTAGTCTTTTTAGTTCTTGTCCTGACAAGTAGTTATGCTCAGTCAGCAAGGAAATTATTGTTGGAAGGAGATTTTCATATGGGAATGGAGAATTATGAAGAAGCAGAAAAGTTCTATGAATCTTCAACAGATAAAAAACCTACTTTCAAAAGCTTTTTTAATACAGGTGTAGCTGAAGATGCACAAATTTCCGATGGAACTTCCATGACTGCTGAACAAGCAATGCAACAAGCGATGCAACAGCAGGCACCTGAAGAAGACCCCAAGGAACAAGAAGCCATAGCTTCATATGCTTCTGCTGCTCAATTAGCTTCTACTCCTCAAGAAAAGTCTGCAGCTTATTATAACATGGCAAATACCATATTAAAGAATAAACAAACAATCACAATTGAAAAATTAGAGAAAGCAATTGAATCTTATAAAGATGCCATAAGATCAAATCCCAAGAATAATGAAGCAAGACACAATCTAGCTATCACTCAAATCCAACTTGATCAAGCAAAACAACAACAGCAACAACAGCAACAGCAAGAGAATCAGGAGCAACAAGAACAAGAAAACCAAGAACAAGAACAACAAGAACAAGAGCAACAAGAAAATCAAGATAAAGAAGAGGAAGAAAAAGATCAGCAACAACAAGAACAGGAAGAACAAGATCAGAAAGAGCAAGAAGAACAAGAGAAGAAAGAACAAGAGCAAAAAGAAAAAGCTTCTAAAGCAGAAATGGAAAAAATTCTAGAAATGGTGGATAAAGAAGATAAAGAAGTTCAGAAGAAATTAATGATGAAACAACAAAGCCAAACTAAACAGAAAAAGAAAAAATGGTAATTATAAGATGATGAAAGAAAATATTTTATTACTCCTTTGTGTTTTATGCGCTAACTTAATTAGTGCTCAAGAGCTTACAATAGAAGTGGAAAGAGATACCTTTAATCTCGAAGAACAATTCATTGTTAAGTATAGCATAGATGAATCTTGTAATGCTTCAAATATGCAATTTGAAAGTTTTATTATTGTTTCAGGTCCTAGTATTTCAAGGTCGATTTCGATAGTTAATGGAAAACGTTCAGCCGAAACTACAGCCACTTATTTGTTAACTGCTATTGAAGAAGGAACCTTCGAACTACCCTCTGAAATGTGTGGAACAAAAATGTCTAAACCCTTAAAAATTGTGGTTAAGAAAGGCTATGAAACGCTAGAGGATGCTGAAAAGAGAATTCGAGAAAAACGAAAAATTAAAAAGATATAAACTTAATGTATTTAACTAGAAGATTTAGCTTATTTACATTTATTTTCTTGCTTTGCTTTTGGGCGAAAGCCCAAAAATTCACGGCAACTACGACAGCTAAAGATGTAGTTGAGCGACAAGAATTCGAAGTAGAATTTAAAATTGAAAACAATAGAATTGTTGATTTTTCTCCTCCTGACTTTTCTCCAGCTATTATTTCTGGGGGGCCTTACACTGGCCAGCGATCAACGAATATAAATGGAGTTAAAACTACTAGTCAGACCTATACTTATGTCTTATTTTATCCTGAGCCAGGTAAGTACACTATTCCTCCAGGAAAAATAGTAATAGGGAATAATGTTGTAAAATCGACCCCGATTAATATTAATGTTTTTAAAGCAGAAAATAAAAGTGTTTCTAAAGACGAAATCCTTTATATGAAATCGGAACTATCCGATTCTAGTGTTTATGTGGGTCAACAAATCTTTATTGATCAGTATGTGTTTTTTGGTAACATGAGAATATTTTCTCCCACATTACAGAAAGGTTTTGCTGTTGATCAATTTATTTTACATGATATCAAAAGCGTTCAACAATCTACCGCAACGCAAAAAATGATTGATGGAAAAATGCTAAATACAGCTTTGATAGGAAGATTGTCAGCTACACCTCTACGATCAGGTGATATGAATATTCCTGAGATGTTTTTTAATATAAATGTTGAAGATGATAGTGGTCCTAGAAGAAGCCGTTTCCGAAAAAATTATACCAAGCGAATTATAAAGCTAGATCCATTTCCAATTAAAATTAAACCGTTACCTGAAGGAGCTCCACCAAGTTTTACAGGAGCGGTGGGACGTCTTAATGTAACTTCTACGCTTTCGAAAGGAACTCCTCAAGTAGGAAAAGAGATATTAGTGACTCTTGAAATGATGGGAAATGGATTAATCGACCAAGTGACTGCACCTAAATGGGTTCAAGAAGGTTTCGAGATTTATGATCCTAAGTTATTAAATGAAGAACAAGGTGAACAAAATGGAGAATTAGTCTTTCGAAAGTTTTATCAATACATTGTGGTTCCGCTTGAAGGTGGTAAAAAGAGACTTGAAGTACCGTATGCTTACTTCGATACAGATAAAGAAGAATATGTAGAAAAGGTGAGTAAATCCACATTACTTAATATAAAAGGTGATGCTTCCATCTTGGCAGATGCTACCACTAAAGATATTCAAAATATTGATTCCGTCGGTGGAAACAAATGGTATGAACAATTATGGTTTTGGGGAATAATTGTAGCACTTGCAGCAGCGCTTATTTTCTATTTAAATAATAGAAAACCTAAAGAAGAAGTTGTTGAAATTACCGAAGAAGAGGCTGCTTTATTAGTAGCGAAAAGGCAATTGGCTGGGGCCAAAAGTATTTTGGACAGTGGAAATACAGGGAAATATTGGGAGACGCTTGAGTCGTCTCTGCGTATCTATTTAGAAGAAAAGATAGGTATAGGAACAACGCAGTATTCTATGGAAAGAGTTGAATCTTTTTGGGCAGAAAAGAAATACCCGAGTGAGCAATTGCAAGGTTATAAATCAATGATTGAAAAAATTAATCTTGCTCGATACGCAGGCCAATCAATCGATGATATGCAAGATCTCTATAAAGTAGCTGAACAATGGATCGTCCAAGCAGAAAAATTATAACTGGTCTGTGCTTTTTATTTTGGGTTCAACCCAAAATGAAATCATGAAAAGATTCTTATCTGCAATTAGACTAATTCTAAAATAGCCGAATTCTAGTAAATTTCGCTAAACTAACCCAACGAATTGGCTAGTTTAGTGTTATAATATAAAAGCAATTAATATGATTTCGAAAAGAATGAATGAAGCTCTGAACGAGCAAATAAAAATTGAAGGTCAATCTTCTATGGTATATCTTGCAATGGCTTCATGGGCTGAGATACAGCCTGGGATTGATAATGTTGTAGCTTTTTTCTACCGTCATAGTGATGAAGAAAGAGAGCACATGTTAAAATTAATACATTTCGTTAATGAAAGAGGTGGTTTCGCTATGGTTCCTTCATTCGAACAACCAACATTAACGTATCCGTCTATAAATCATGCATTTAAGGAATTGTTAGAACACGAAATGGCAGTAAGTGCTGCTATTAATAATCTAGTCGATATTTCACTTCAAGAAAAGGATTATGCTACGCATAATTTCCTTCAATGGTATGTAGCAGAGCAAATAGAAGAAGAGGCCCTTGCACGTAATTTGAATGACAAGCTTGAGCTTATTGGTGACGACAAAGGTGGTTTATATTTATTCGATAAAGATATTCTGACAGTTTCTGTTGCTGGAGGAGAATAGTAATTCAGTCTATTCCCTTATATTTGAGCATAAAATTATTGTATTGGAAGATTGGGAGTTAGATTTCGAATGGGTTAGAATAAAGCATATTGTCAAAGATGCTTTGGGTAGAGAGGTATTGCCTGATTTCCAAACAGTACTCTTTCTTATTGGTGTCCAAGAACTTGGGTTGATTCAGCATGAATTTACAAAAGAAGAAAAACAAGATCTTATGCATATTGCAGTGTGTAGGCTTCTAGCTTATGACGATTACTATGAATTCGTAGGTCGTGATGGTGATGGTTGGCCGCATTACAAAGCAATAAAGGACGTTCCAGTTGATGGAGTAAAAGAACAAGAATTATTTTTAAAGAAATATGTCATCCGCTATTTTCAGGATTTAGAAGTTGAGAATGGTGGTTTCGAAGGACATGTAAAACAAGTATAATGAGAATCCTTAGTTTCCTTTTATTTTGTGCTCTAGTTATGAGCTCATGTGGTGGTAATGAAAACAGAAAAGTTGAAATTCAAACAGAATTCGGCAATATGACTGTTGAGTTATTTAATTCTACACCCGCTCATAGAGATAATTTTATCAAACTAGCAAGTGAAGGCTTTTATGATGATTTACTATTTCATAGAGTCATCGGTGGATTTATGATTCAAGGTGGTGATCCGAATTCGAAAGGAGCTCCAGCGGGACAAGCACTAGGAACTGGTGGCCCAGGATATAAAATTGATAAAGAAATAGGTGAAAAGCACTACAAAGGAAGATTGTCGGCAGCTCGTCAAGGAGATGCGGCTAATCCCGAAAGACAATCTTCAGGTTCACAATTCTATATTGTTCAAGGAAGACCTACAAGTAGAGAACTAGTTCAAGCAGCAGCTGATAGAAATGGGACTATTTATACAGAAGAAGATATGAAGATATATGAGTCTGTAGGTGGAACGCCAAACCTAGACAACGAGTACACTGTATTCGGTCAAGTAACTGAAGGACTTGAAGTAATCGATAAGATTGCTGCTCAACAAACTGATGGAAGAAATAGACCATTAAAAGATGTTGCAATGAAAGTTGTAGTACTTAATTAAGTTATCTTTTAACGAATATACAATCATGACTATTAAACCATATATATACCTTATTTGCTTTGCAATTTTGTCTGTTTCTTGCGGTCCCATGGCAAAGTTTAATTACTCCCAAGAAGAAATGAATGCTCCTTCCGAAGTGAAGTTCATGAATGAATCGAAGAAGGCTGAAACGTACATGTGGGATTTTGGTGATGGTAACAAAAGCAGTGATGCTAATCCAGCACATAAGTATTTTCTATCAGGTAAATATGAAGTTGTTCTAGAAGCAACAAAAGGGAATAGAACGAAGAAGTCCAAAAAAGAATTAATCGTCGAAGCACCGAAGCAGTGTTTGGTGATTCTGTCAACAGAGTTTGGTGATATGGTAATTCAACTCTATGACGAAACCCCGAAACACAGAGATAATTTTATCAAGCTGGCTGAAGAAGGGTTTTATGATGATTTACTTTTTCATAGAGTGATCGATGGATTTATGGTTCAAGGTGGAGATCCCAAGTCTAAAGGCGCGCCTTCAGGTGCACCACTGGGAAGTGGAAGCAATGGTTACCAAATCGATGCTGAATTTAATCCTAATCTTGTACACATTAAAGGTGCTCTAGCAGCTGCAAGAACAGGCGGTGCAACGAACCCCAAAAAGAAATCTAGCGGTTGTCAGTTTTATATCGTTGATGGCAAGAAATTTAGTGAAGATCAGATTAAGCAATTTGAATTAGAAAAAGGAATTAAATATTCCGACGAGCAAAAACGTATTTTGATGGAAGAAGGAGGAACGCCTTTTCTTGACATGGAATACACTGTTTTTGGTCAAGTAATTCAAGGATTCGATGTTATTGATGCTATTGCTGCAGCTAAAAAAGATAGAAAAGACAGACCTTATGAAGATATTTCGATGAAAATTATTGTAATAAAATAGTATGGAAAAGATTCTAGGAATTGATGTAGGAGCTACTGGTATTAAAGGTAATTTAGTAGATGTAGAGAATGGAGTGATTGTCGATAAAAGACTAAAAATCAAGACGCCTGCTAAATCTACTCCTGCTAATGTTCTTGGTGTTATGAACGAGATAATCGAGCACTTTGATTGGAAAGGAAAGCCAGTCGGTGTTGGATTTCCTGCTATTGTTCAGCATGGTAAGACTATGTCAGCTGCGAATGTTGACAATTCATGGCTTGGGTTTTCAGCTAGAAAATTTCTAGAAAAAGGTACAGGCTGCCCGTTGAGCTTGGTTAACGATGCTGATGCTGCGGGAATAGCTGAAATAGAATTTGGACAAGGAAAGGGTGTTCATGGAACTGTTATTCTTGTGACCTTGGGAACAGGATTAGGGAGTGCACTATTTCACGATGGCAAGTTGATACCAAATACAGAACTTGGACACTTGAAATGGAAAGATAAAGTGATCGAAAAATATATGTCCAATAAAGTACGTGAAATCAATAATATGTCATGGAAATCTTGGGGGAAAGAATTAAATAAAGGACTTTCTCATATCGATTTTCTTTTCTCTCCTGACCTTATTGTTTTAGGTGGTGGAATCAGTAAAAAATTCAATGTATTTAGTGCTTATTTGAATGGTACTAAAAGTAAAATCGTCGCTGCTGAGATGAAAAATGATGCCGGAATTATTGGTGCTGCAATGTCTTTTAAAACGATGTATCCAAAGTAGTTTTGCTTCTATAAGTATGCACTATAATTTCACTGCCTCAAGCAGTAATTTCTCTACGTGCTGATCAATTTTTCGATAGTTTGCTGTGTAGTTATTCACAATAACACTAAATGACAATTCACGTCCTTTATTCGTTTTAAGAATACCTGTATATGCTCGTACATTCCCCATGGAACCTGACTTTCCATAGATTTTCCCTTTTAGCGACTTCGTGGTAAATTTATTCTTCAATGTGCCGTCATAACCATTTCTAGCTAACATTTTAAGCACACCTTTATCTTTCGCATAGCACTTTCTCAAAAATGAAGCTTGCGTCATTGAAGACATGAAATTGCGTTGGGATAACCCACTTCCGTCAGACATTTGAAAGGCGTAATCGTCTTTTAAAACATTAGTGGACTCCAATTTTTCTTGAATGAATTTCAAGCCTTTTTCTCGACTGCCATCACCGAGCTTAAGTAAGAAAGCTTCACAATAAAGGTTAATACTTTTCTGAAGAGCAGACTTAATCATTTTTCCTAGCTCAACACCCTTATGCGTATAAATCGTTTTTCCTTTTATACTTTTATCAAATTCCACTTGAACGCCTTGAGATTTTATCCCTTTTTCTTCAAGTGTTTTTTGTAGGCTTTCGCCCAAAAATAGGGGAGCGTTTGGCATAGAGCCACGGATAGAAAACTTTCCAGTTCCACGCGGAATACTTCCACGAATGAATGCTTGATCTTGATATGGTGCACAAAAAATATAGGCTTGATCTCCAGAATTAGCTGGTCCAAGTTCAAGTTCATTCTTAAAATAAATCTTCGGTATTTCAGGTTGAATGGTCATACTTGAAATAGAATTCCCTTTCCTGTTGAAGCTTAATTTGTATGAATTTTCATTGATATTCACTGCCCACGCACCCGCGGCATAATAATTCCCTAAGTCATTATAAGGCCAAGAATGCGGAACACAATCAGACCCAAATTCCGATGCATCTACCACGATATCTCCATCAATGCACGTAATTCCCGCTTTTTGGGCGTAAGCCACACACTTGTCTAGAAAGGCAACGGTAGAATTTTCGTTCCCATATCTATTACTCCCTAGTGAAGGATCACCCGAACCTTTAATTATCAAATCACCTTTCAGTGTTCCATCATTTTCCAACTTCCCGCTGTACATCAATAGTGTCTCGTAGCGATAGTTTTCACCATATTCATCCAACATCATAAGACATGTCAGCACCTTCAATGTTGATGCCGGATTAAGAATTTTATCTTCATTGAAAGCAAGTTCTTTCTTACCAGTTTCTGAATCTATGAAAACCGCGGAAACTTGCGCTTGATCTATCACCGATGCTTTATCCCAGGATTGACTTAGCAAACTGAGAGGAAGCAAAAGAAAGATGATGCTAAATAATCTCATACTCATAAGATATGTGGAAAAGTGCATCTCCTTGATTTACTACACTCGCGTTGTTATGCCCTATTATATATCCTGTCCTTGGCGAAATTACAGAAATTGAACTCAGTCCTTGTGGATCATTGACAACACCTATGATTTCTCCCTTTACGACTTTGTTTCCGCTTTTTTTCGTCCACATAAATAGACCAGATTGTGACGCACGTACCCACACTGTTTTCCCAAAATGAATACGTTTTTCCATCGGTTCTTTATCGTATTTCACCATGTCCAAATGATTCAGAACTCGTAAAATACCTTCTATGCCAATCTGAATAGAAGCTCCATCAAAACGCAACGATTCCCCGCCTTCAAACACTACAATAGGAATCCCTTTTTCTTTAGCTACTTTACGTAAAGACTTAGAAATAACAGGCTTTCGAATGATGTAAGGCGCACCGAATGCTTTAGCTAATTCAAACGCTTTTTTATCGGTTGAAGTATAACGAATTTGTGGGAAATTGAAACGACTAGATCCTCCTGTATGTAAATCTATAATGTAGTCTACTTCGGGTAAAATCTTTAAAGTGATAACGCGTGCCACTCGACTTGCTAGTGATCCACTTAAACTTCCTGGAAATGATCGATTCACGTCTTTTCCATCCGGTACAGCTCTGGAAAAATTAATAAATCCATAGATGTTAACAATGGGAATTGCAATGACAGTACCACAGTTTAAGTCAGCAAATTGATCTTCAAAAATCATTTTACGGATGGTTTCTACACCATTGATTTCATCCCCATGCACACCTCCAAGAACAAGAACCGTTGGCCCTACATTCTCGCTTCTAAATACATGTGCATTGATATGGATTTTTGTTCCTGATGGAAGTCTACCGACAGGCAAACGAACAACGGTATTTTCTCCCGGCTGAACCTTTGCTTTGTTGATCGTAATATCTTCGATTTCTTTAACCTTCTTTTCTCTTTTCCTCTTCGGACTCATTTACTACTTTTTTGCATTTCTCTCACAAAATTGTATAATTTTTCCAGCAATATCTATTCTAGTCGTAGTTTCTATTCCTTCAAGTCCTGGAGATGCATTCACTTCGAGTATAAGGGGGCCTTTTTTCGAACGTAACATATCCACTCCACATACCTTCAATCCCATTACTCTAGCTGCTTTTTTCGCAGTGATTGCCTCCTCTTCCGTTAATCGAACAACGAATGAAGTCCCACCTCTATGTAAATTACTCCGGAATTCACCTTCTTGTGCTTGACGTTGCATTACACCAGTAATTTTATCATCCACAATTAATACCCGAATATCAGCTCCTTTGGATTCTTTAATGTATTCTTGAAGTAAAACTCTTTGCTTTAGTTTGTGGAAAGTTTCTAACATTGCCTCAGCTTGCTTCTTCTTCTCAGCTAATATAACACCAATTCCATGCGTTCCATTCTCCAATTTTATTATAGCAGGTAATTCACCTAGCGATTCAAGAGATTCAGGAATATCATATGGATTATTCGAAATAACTGTTCGCGGAACTCCTATTCCAGCAGCAGCTAAAAGTTGTAAGGAGCTGATTTTATTCCGTGCTCTTAATAAAGATTCGTGATCAAGTGTAGAAAAAACACCCATTAATTCGAAATGTCTTACGACTGCAGAACCAAAACTAGTTGCTGTATTTCCTATCCGTGGAATGACTGCGTCATAATCTTCGATTAATTCACCTTCATACTTTACTTGCAATTTATTCTTTTCCATGATTAAATCACAATACATATGATCAATCACACGCACATAGTGTCCCCTTTGGCGACCTGCATTAACAATGCTTTGGGTACTGTACAATGCGGGGTTTCTCGAGAGGACTAATATATTCATAAGTAGAATTTTAAAAAGTGAAATTAATGAAAATTTGCCAACATATAAACCCGCTTTACCAATAAGAAATTCAAAATGGGAATATAAATATTTGTAGTCATGCGATAAAAGCCTAACTTAACAAAAAAAATATGTTCTGTGGAGATAGTAAAAAAGATAAATAATAAGAAGATAATTAACGGTTGGGCATTTTACGACTGGGCTAATTCGGCATATTTTTTAGTCATTTCAACAGCGATTTTTCCGAGTTATTTTATTGCAAATACTACGGATCATATTAAGTTTTTTGGCTTTGATATCGCAAACTCTGCATTCTATTCCTTTTTAGTTTCGATTGCTTATGTCATCATTGCATTAACAACTCCTGTTTTAAGCGGAGTAGCTGATTATAGTGGGAATAGGAAGAATTTTCTAAAAGCATTTACAGTTTTTGGTTCTCTTGCTTGTATTTCATTGTTTTGGTTTTCAGGAGAAGATACGATGTGGGTGGGAATAATAGCTTTTGTTTTAGCGACCATAGGATGTGCAGGAAGCTTGGTTTTTTACGATTCATTTTTACCTGATATTGCTAGTGAAGATCAATACGATAAAGTAAGTGCGAAAGGTTATTCTTATGGGTATGTAGGATCTGTTATTTTATTAATTTTCATCTTATTCATGTATATGAAGCCACAGGTTTTCGGAATAATAGATGAAGCTTTGCCATTGAGAATAGGCTTTATCTTAGTAGGCTTATGGTGGATTAGTTTTGCACAGATTACCTTTAGGAGGCTACCTCAGTATAGAGAAGGAAAGAAGGATAAGCAAGGAATTCTAATGAAGGGATTCCAACAAATAAAGAAGGCATATAAAGGACTCAAGCATAAACCTCAAACTAAAAGATATCTAGTTGCTTTCTTTTTCTATTTTTCAGGAGTACAAACTGTCGTTTATTTAGCGAGTGCATTTGCATCGAAAATGCTTGGTTTTGAAGCACAAGAATTGATATTTATTATTCTTATATTACAATTAATTGCTGTTCCTGGAGCTTTATTATTTGCTCACATTGCAAAGTTGAAGTCCAATAAATTTTCCATGTTATTGATGATCGTTATATGGACAATAATCTGTTTTGCTGCAGCTTTTGTAGAAACAAAAGCCCCATTTTATATTATCGCAGGATTCGTAGGATTGGTGCTAGGAGGTATACAGTCGATGTCTAGATCAACGTATTCGAAAATGCTCGATAAGGATGAAGAGGATGTAACGTGTTATTACAGTTTTTATGACTTTTTATATAAAGCAAGTGTGGTCTTTGGTACGGCATTGTTTGCCATTTTGGAGATACAATTCGATGATATGAGAATAAGCGTGATGGGTCTAGCGGTGTTGTTTGTGATTAGTTTTTTCATTCTCATGACGGTTACGATTAAGCGGGAATCGACTATTATAGCTGAATAGATGAAATATATATTAGCACTTGATCAGGGAACGAGTAGTTCAAGAGCAATCTTGTTTAACGAGCGCGGTAAAGTTGTGGCTTCCGCCCAAAAAGAATTTACGCAGATTTATCCGAAACCTGGATGGGTAGAGCATAAGCCCGATGAAATATGGGAAAGTCAATATGCTGTAATAATGGATACAGTTAACAAAGCTGGTGTGTCATGGAAAGAAATTGAAGCAATAGGCATAACCAATCAAAGGGAGACAACCATTCTATGGGATAATAAAACTGGAGAAGCTGTTTATAATGCTATTGTATGGCAGGATAAAAGGACAAGTTCAATATGTGAAGAATTGAAAGATCTCAAGCTAGAAAGTTATGTCAAAAACACTACGGGTTTAGTAATCGATGCATATTTCTCAGGTACAAAGATTAAATGGATATTGGATAATGTAGATGGTGTAAGAGAACGAGCTGAAAAGGGAGAGATTTGTTTTGGGACTGTAGATAGTTATTTGATATGGAAGCTGACAAAGGGCGCATCACATAAGACTGATTATACGAATGCATCTAGAACAATGATATTCAATATTGATGCTTTGGAGTGGGATGAGAAATTATTGAAAGAACTAAATATTCCACGTAGTATTTTACCTGAAGTCCAAGCTTCGAGAAGTCGTTTTGGAGCATTTGAAAATGAAGGAGTTTCTATTCCTATTCTAGGTGTTGCAGGCGATCAACAAGCTGCATTATTTGGACAGTGCTGTTTTTCAAAGGGAGAGGCAAAGAATACTTATGGAACAGGATGCTTTATGCTTATGAATGTTGGAAAGTCGAAAGTAACATCACATAATGGCTTATTAACAACGTTGGCAGCTCATCCTGATGGAAGTGTTGATTATGCTTTGGAAGGAAGTGTGTTTATTGCTGGTGCAGCAATCCAATGGTTAAGAGATGGGCTAAAACTTTTTGACAGTGCTAGTGAGACGGAAGAAATGGCGAAACTATCTACGAATGAAGAAGTAGTTGTCGTTCCAGCTTTCGCAGGGCTTGGAGCACCCTACTGGGATATGTATGCCCGAGGAGCGATTTTTGGGTTAACCCGAGACACAGATAAAAATGACATCGTAAAAGCAACGCTAGAATCACTTGCTTTTCAAACCAAAGACGTGCTTGAAGCAATGGAACAAGATAGTGGCACACAATTGAAATTGCTGAAAGTCGATGGAGGAGCTGTCACGAATAATTATCTCATGCAGTTCCAAGCAGATATACTAGGTGCTGAAGTAGAAAGACCTGTTTTAGCCGAATCTACAGCCCAAGGTGCAGCTTATCTTGCAGGTCTTGAATGTGGGTTATGGACTGTTGATGAATTAAAAGAAATGAAAGAAATCGATAAAGTCTTCAACATTTCGATGGACGAAGAAACACGCAAGAAAAAATATGAACTTTGGAAAAAATCAGTCCAATTGATTATGACAAAAAAATAATATAAAGATTACCTCTTCTTCAGATAGGCCACACATTTTTAACCCGCTTTATCCTTCAGAAATTTAGATTATTGCTTTATAAATTTTCCTACGCTGATTATGTCTTCATCAATTATGTGAATCGTATACATTCCAGGAGTCAAATTCAAAATGGAAATCATTGCTTCCGAAGAATCAGCTTGGACAAGTCTCCCCAAACTATCATAGATTTTATATCTTTCATAATCAGATTCTATATTCAAGAAATCATTTGCTGGGTTAGGAATAATCGTCAACTCCTTAAATGAATATTCACTGTTCGAAGTTATATTAGAACAAGAACCTGGGAACTCTTGATCATATAAATCTTGAACCGATTCTATATCTAAGATAGCTTGATTATATGTTTCTAAATTATTCAACTCTTGATCTTGAGAAAGAATATATGCCATATCAATAATCATTTCTTCACCATCATTGAATGTTGATTTAGACATATTCATTAATGGGAAAAATTCAAAAAAGGGTAAGTTTTCACTTACTACAGACCATTCATCAGAATTATTAATATTACCATCAAAAATGTGAAAGGCAAAATCTGTACTTCCTAAATTATACCCATTTCCACCATATGTCATACCAGTTCCATCTCTCCATAATCCACTCAATACATTATTCGTTTCCAAAGGTAACTCAGGCTCATACATGCCAGGAGGAACAGAAGTTTGAATACCCACATATCCAGTTGTCGAAATAACTTCTTGATTAAGGATAACTGCCGATTGAATACCTGGATTATCGCCGAATGAACTCAAACCAAATTGACAATCTCCATTTGCAGTTCCATCAAAAGCATCTATATTATAGCTTATTACCGCATTCAAATCTGGGATACTACCTATAGCATCATCAGAAATACATCCTAAATCATAGTCTGTCCATATTCCTATTTTGAACTCTGTTACATCATTAAGTCTTTTAACAATTCTATGTCTTGCAAAAATACTTTGATCAAGAACAACTGTATTGTCACATGCAACTGAATAGATCAAACTATGATATTCTAATCCCATAGGTTGCAAGGATGCTGCTTGATCATCTCTGTAAACGGCATACATCATTTCTACAGGAATTACATTATTCAAGTCATTTCCTATAATAGGATAATCACCTTGAAAAGGATTGTATATTCCATCACCATTCTGGTCGTAAAATGGAGCAAGGTCTTGGTCTGGTAAATTAGCTAATGTGGGATTTCCTTTTCCAGGCCAGTTTAATATTGATTCATCAATAGGATTATCAAGAGTGCCGTCTTCAATGTCATTGATTAAAGCTATGATTGCATTTCCAGTTACTTTCCATACTTGATTAAAGTCAAAACCTGTAATGTCATATGATCCTGGAGAAAAAGCTGGTAAATTACCTTGTCCACCATAGATAAAACTCGAACTTTTAATAAAACCTTCAGGAGCGAGAGCAGATGCCCATATAGAGGAGCTGAAAATGGTAACTAGGTTTTCGTCTTTATCAACGATGAATCCACCATTTGATTTACTTTCATCCATGAAAAGCGTACCATCAGCATGCATTCCTACTTCCATTCCATTGGATGAAATGGTATTATAGCCTATCTGTGCATGAAGATTAACAAAGAAAAATAATGAGAGAATTGTAAAAAGTTTTGACACAGTTGTATTGTTTTTAAGTGGTAATATTATTATTGATAATAATTGCATATTATCATGGAAAAAATATAGAAATAAAATGCTTTAAATTATATATTCAAAGAGACAAATTTAACTCATTTAATATAATTAGTCTTGTATTTCGACCGTATTTATTACTTGAATACTTGAAGCATTCCTATTATGAACCGCGTCGTCACCATTGTTCGTGAAAACACAATTATCTAGTGATAATACCCCACCATTTAATAATATTCCGCCACCAAGACCTGAAAGTAAAGATGGAAAAATTTGTGCTGAATTATCATTGAAGTTTGTATTGCTAAATCTACTATTACCATTGTTGTGATATATTCCACCACCTTCGCCAAATCCACTTATCGATTGACAATCTCGTATAGTACAATCATTCAATATAGTATTGTCATTGATATATATACCTCCTCCTTTACCTTGCACTTCACTAGAACTTGATGAAGATCCTTTTTCTATTATTATCCCATCTAGTGTTGATCCATCCAAAACGGTTACAACAGTATATGCAAACGAATTCGGATTGTTGTCTTGATTAATATCTCCTGATAAAATAGTAGGATTTGCACTAATATTTCTTGTTCCTCCACCTGAAGGATATCCTCCTTCGATTATCGTTTCTTTATTTAATAAGAATGTTGATGAACGATCATTATTAGTTAAGCCATCACCTTCATCTGTATAATATGTACCAGTGGATACTTCTATTTTTTCCCCACATGGACTGACATTTAAAGCATCTTGAAGATCTGAATAAGCATTATTCCATGTGTCTCCATTTTCAAATCCATTAGCTTGTTCATCTACATGAACAACATGGTCGTGGTAAGTCATGATACTTCCACATGGCGGACTCGATGTCGTATTAAGATTCATAACAGCAATTGCTCCATTTTCCGAATCCGAATCTACTGCACGCAATGAAATACCATTCGATATAGTATAATGCATGACTTTTGTATTATCAACCACATGACCTAATTGATGTCCGTGACCTAATTCATGTACCGCAACCGATTCGAAATCAAATTGAGAACTAGGAGGAGTTCCAGCGCCGTAATACCAAGTAAAACCAGAGAATGGAACTGAACTAAAAACAATATCAATCTCATTTACATTCCATGTTGGGTTCCCCACAATTCCACAACCATAAAAACTTGTAGCTCTACCCAAAACTCCATTTGGTAAAGAGCTATCCATAATTACAACATTTGTTCCATCTAGACCTGTTGTCGAAACACTAGTTCCATCACCTATAATCCAGTTCATATCACTTTTGCATCTCCATGAATTTACTGCACTTTCAAATGACGCCCTTGCTGGCGCATTATTGGCAATGTTTGAATTACAATAATTGAAAGTAATCCCACCTGAACCATTGTCATCAATATGCTGGACATCTACTAAATAATTCGTGCCACCTGAGTTGAATTCTAAATTTTGAATAGCATATAATACAGTTAAGTTACTAGCTGAAGTAGCAGTCATCCCATTTGCAATAACACGAACTTGTCCAGTACCTGATCTACTTACATTTGAATTCGGTACAAATACTCGGATTTGCGAATCACTCCACGATTGGTAATGAACGTCTGAAGCTGAAATCCAAGTTCCTCCGCCTGTATTGGGGTCTCGAAATTGTACAACACTTGATCCTCTAGTAGCACCGAAGCCACTGCCATTTATTGTTAACTCTTCTTTTGTACCAGCTGTTATTGTTGTTGGTGAAAAGCTAGTAATACTTGCAGCACTTTTATTTTCTACAGCACTTTTAAGCTTTAATTTATCATTAATCGTCACATTTGTTAATTGCCCTAATTCCGCATACCAATTACTTTTATAATTCTTATATTTCAAAAATGAATTGGAAACAGAAAGGTCAACAGGATCATAAACAAAGCTTGATTGCAAGCTTGCTGTTCCTTTGAATGTTGATTTTTTTGTTGAACCTTTTGCTAATAGTGATTTGTTGAATTTTTCCAAAAAGAATGTACCTACTTGTCCTACTTCCATTTCAAGAACAGCAGTTACGACAACTCTTCTATTATCAATTTCGCCT
The DNA here is from genome assembly GCA_964566605.1 of uncultured Saprospiraceae bacterium. Taxonomy (GTDB): domain Bacteria; phylum Bacteroidota; class Bacteroidia; order Chitinophagales; family Saprospiraceae; genus JAHDFB01. Next base: position 29,280 of record CAZMKA010000005.1, read on the forward strand.
CCTGGACGTATAATTTCTATTTCTTTTGCTACGGTTTCTCCTTTTATGACTTGTGTGAGTTCTACAGTGTATGAAGTATAAATCATTTTACTGTCAAAACCATCTATCACTTTGGAATCGATAACTTTTCCTTCTACAATGTAATCACTTTCATTTACCATAAAATCAAGCGATAATGGGAAATAACATTGGCTGATCGCCATTTTGGATAAAAATAGAAGAAGGATAACAAAACTAGTTGAACGCATAGTATGATTTATATTATGGACATAGAACAAGTGATTTAACAAAGAAAAGCTGTAAAATGTTCGTTTAACCTGCTTTACGTAATTGAGACAGAGCATTTAAGTTAGGTATATTTTTTCTCTTAAAAAAAGTGGGTTTAAGAATCACTCAATGTTCGTCATTGAATTTAATAAGCTGGTATATAAACTGCATTTATTATATGTAAGACCCCACAAAGTGAAGAAAAGCTTATTTACATTTGTAAAAATTAATGATTTGAAATATTATTTTTCTCTACAATGGCTACGTTTGAGCAGGTGGTTCGAAGAGCAAGGAATTAATCCTTGGCTTGGGGTATTGTTGTCAATAGTAGGTTTTTTAGGTGTTTCGAAGTTATTGTTTTACAAGTTGGATGTAGCTGGATGGGTGTATGTGGGGATAGCTTTGTATACATTAAGTCAGCTTAGTTCACGTGAAAGGAATGGGGAGATGCAGCGAATGGCGAGTCGAAAGTCTTATAGAAGGTGGAGGATACTAGAGAATGTGGGATATATGAGTCCTTTCGTAATTTTCTTATTATACGAAAAGGCAATGTGGGAGGCACTTGTCTTAGCTGGAATAGGAATAATGATGTCGCTTTTTGTGATGAGAACGTTAGTCGTGAGAACAATTCCTTCGCCATTTAGACGAATACCTTTTGAAGGAATCGTGGGTTTTCGATTGACGATTATCGTATTTTTGGTCATATATCTTTTGTTAATACCTGCAATAGGAGTGGGGAATTTCAACTTGGGATTAGTGTCATTAATTGCTACTTATCTCATTCAATTGTCTTTTTACTTGAATCCTGAAAAGGAATATTTTGTATGGATATTTTCATTGAGCATAGAGAAGTTTTTAAAGAAAAAATGGCTCAACGCTCAGTTTGTAGCCCTTGTTTTGTCATTACCATTCGCACTTATTTTAGTATGTTTTTTTCCTGATAAATGGATGTTAATTCTTGGTGCAATATTAGTAGGACATCTTTGGGTAAGTGCAGGGGTGTTTTCGAAATATGGGGTTTACCCCAAAGAAATGAATGTTGCTCAAGGATTTATAATGGCTCTAGGAATTATAGTATTTCCACTTTTAGGCATTTTTATTCCTTTATATATTAAAAGATCCAAAGAGAAACTTAGACTTTACTTGAAATGATAAGAATTGAGAATTTACATAAAAGTTTCGGTGCCAAAAAGGTGTTGAAGAATATTAATTTAAGCTTTGAAAAAGCTAAAGTTTATGGAATTGTAGGTGAAAATGGAGCAGGTAAAACAACCCTATTTAATTGTATCGCAGGTCTAGAGTTTTTTGAAGGTATAATTCATACAGAGTATAAGCCCTTAAAAGATGTTCTTGGTTTTCTTCTTACCAATCCCATCTTTATGAGTCGTATAACTGGATGGGAATACCTTAAGTTATTTTGTGTCGCACGAGGAATCGATAAGGATGATTTCAACGAACAGAATATCTTCGATTTACCACTGAATGAATACGCATCTAATTATTCTACGGGTATGAAAAAGAAACTCGCACTCATGGCTATTTTACTCCAAAAGAATGAAGTCTTTATCCTAGACGAACCTTTCAATGGTGTTGACATCCAAAGTAATATGATGATAACAGCAATAATCAGAAAACTACAAGATTTAGGTAAAATAATCTTAATTTCTTCACATATCTTTTCAACTTTAAAAGAAACATGTGACCATATTTATTTGCTACAAAATGGCCAAATTACTAAGCAAGTTGATCCACAACAATTTGATGAACTCGAAAAAGAAATGAAAGAACGTACAATAAATGATTCGATTAATCGACTCAGACTTTAATACAGATTGAACTCTATAATGGCGGAAAAATTAAGTTTTATCCTTCGATACTCTTCGTCGAAAATGCTCAACAGGGGTAAGGCCATGTATCCGCTTTTCTCCTAGATTATCTTTGGATAATTACTGAATTTTAACCGTAATTATAAAGTGCAATCTGTATAATACCGTATATGTTGTTTTTTGGGCTTTAAGCCCAAAATCAATACAACTTTTTATTATATTCACGTCAATATTTCTTTTAAAACATAAAATTGAATTAGTCTTTATATAATTCAATTATTCGTTAAACCAATAAAACTTTACAACATGGATGTTAATGACTACCCAGACACGAACAATCTAGAAAATGATAATTTCGATGAATCCTCTTTATACCTAGATAGAAATGCAATAAGCTTTCTGAAAGAAACTGCGAAATGGACGAAATTCATTTCGATAGTAGGATTTATAATGATTGGTTTAGCTATTCTTGGAATTCTTATTGCAGCTATTGGAATTATCGTAGGCGGTTCTCAAATGGGTGGTGCAATGACAGCTTTTCCTGCTTTTTTACTTTTTATCTATGCAGTATTATTGGGTATATATATCTTCCCAATCTTGTACTTGTACAGATTCTCTAGTAACATGTCTGACGCTATTGCATCAGAAAATAATAAATTCTTGTCTGAGTCTTTTTCTAATTTAAAATCTCATTACAAATTTATGGGAATCATGTTAATTATCGGTTTGGCAATATATGCTTTGATGTTTATATTATTACTACTAGGTGCGGGCGCAGGATTTTTAGGTACATTGTTTTAGCACATAGTCTTATACTGATAATTAAGGCGAATTATATTGGTATTAGGTAGCTTAAAAAAGAACCCACTATATAAGCTCATTCATCTGGAACTTAGTTTTCCAAACAAATAATTTTATCTTTGTACTTACAGTTATGTATAAAGTAAAATAACTTAATGTCACAGATCACAAATAATTTACAATCTCTAAGTAAGAGATACAGGGAGCTTGATGTTTATAAGAGAGTAGAAAACCTTTATAAAGATTTTTCTCAGGAAGATATCATGCTTACCTCCTCATTCGCCGCAACTTCAGCATTTCTGTTGAAAGTTTTTTCAGACATAAATCCTTCGCAGAGAATTTACTTTATTGACACGGGTTATCATTTCGAAGAAACACTTATTTACAAGGAATATCTTACGAAATTATATAGCCTAAATGTAGTCGATATTCAAGCTGAAGAAGAACAGCATCAACTCACTCTTGAAACAAAGATGTGGACTAAACAACCGAATCGATGCTGCTTTATTAATAAAGTAAAACCTCTTCAACACATCAAGAAGGATTATAAAATATGGGTGTCGGGCTTAATGAAATGGCAAAGTGATTTCAGAAGTTCGCTTGATATATTTGAACAGAAAGAAAAAATCGTAAAGTTTTATCCGCTACTTGATATAGATTATGAAGGTCGTGATGAATTTATACGAGAGCATCATTTACCTTTCCATCCACTTAAGTCCAAAGGCTATTCATCAATAGGCTGTTCTCATTGTACAGTTCCTGGTGAAAACAGGACAGGAAGATGGAACAATAATCCGAAAACGGAGTGTGGCTTACATCTTTAATAGTTACTTGTTTAGCCCTTCCAACAAATGATTAAATTTCTCGTTATAACTACATGAAGCATTGTATTTTCTTGTTTTTAATAGTTTGTCTTTGTTCTTGTGTAAAGGAGATTTCTTTGGATGAAAATATACTTTCTGATTACCTAGAATTAAATGACTCTTTGGAAGTAGCTGATTTAGTAGCTTGTGCAGGAGGGAAGATAGATGGATTACTAGGTGATGCTTCAAAACCAACAGATGTATTTTTCTATCCTATTCAGGGTGCAACAGATTTTAGATATTTCGAAGCTGAAAACATAGCCGACTCATTGGATTTTTCTAAATATTCAGGAAAAGAACTTGATGATGAACCTATTTTTAATGGGTACTTATGGAAATTTAATAATACTCCTTTTGAAGGAGAACGAACAGGAATAGTGACTTATCGAACACCAGGAAATATACATGTTTGTAATTACATCCGATTGAAAACAAACATGAAACCGACAGAGCGAAATGCTGACCTTGGACAAATAATTAATATTGGTGTTACACCTACTTTCGTGTGGGAAGATGGAGAAATTAAAGAGAATGTCATTTACTTTCAAGTTATCTCCGACATAGATGGCAACCTTATATCAGGGACTTATACTACGGAAAAACAGTTTGATTTTTACGATACGAGTAATGTTGTTTTTAACATCACTGATCCTGACTCAGAACCAACTTTACAGTCGAACACGGATTACAACTTCACATTAATGGGAGTAAGTGAGGATAACTGGGTTAATTTATTGATAGAAAAAAGCTTTATAACAGAATAAGGAATTATTGAAAGATAAATGACACAAGATGTTATTTTGAAGTTTTTATTCAACATAAAAATCATTCACAAGAATTATTTCCTATTCAAATATGTTATAAAATTAGCACGTTATAGACATATAGTCTATTCCATAACAGATATTTGCTATTACAAAAGATAAGAATGAAAAGATTAAAGTACGGATTACTAGCCATAGCAGTTTTGCTTATAGGAGCTTCTGCAACCATAGCTACTAATGATAAATATTTCGAGATTGTGAAGAATATTGAGATTTTTTCCAATGTTTACAAAGAGCTCAATAAGAATTATGTTGAAGATATTGATCCTGGACAACTAATGAGAATAGGAATAGATGCAATGGTTTCTTCATTGGATCCATTTACTAATTATATATCGGAATCTCAGGTAGAATCCTATCGAATCAATGCACAAGGAAGATATGAAGGTTTAGGGATTTTAGTAGGATCAATCGATAAATCTGTTACTATTACTGACGTTACTGAAGGTGGTCCCGCTGATGAAGCTGGATTGAAAGTAGCCGATTTGATTTTGGAAGTGAATGGTGTTAATGTTGTGGGTAAGTCGGACGAAGAAGTGAATCAGATTATGAGAGGAGCAGCTGGAACGAATGTTGATATCAAGGTTAAACGACCTACGACGAATAAGACCTTGGATGTTTCAGTAGCACGAGATCAGTTTAACTCACCGAATGTTCCTGTATATGAAATATTGGATGGAAACATAGCTTATGTATCATTAACTACTTTTACACAAGATGCGAGTAAAAATATTACAAAAGCACTTAAGAAGTTGGAAAAGCAAACTGATGAAGAATTTGAAGGAATTATTTTGGACTTAAGAAGTAATGGAGGAGGATTGTTAAGAGAGGCAATTGCAGTAAGTAATATCTTCATTGATAAGAACAGCCCTATTGTATCTACTAAAGGTAAAGTACGAGATAGAGATCAATCCTATGATACAAGAGTTGACCCATATGATACAGAAACACCACTTACTGTATTAATCAATAAGAAATCAGCATCAGCGTCGGAAATAGTTTCAGGTGTTATGCAGGATTATGATCGTGGTGTTCTTATAGGACAAAGATCTTACGGGAAAGGACTTGTACAAAACACACAAGAAGTAGGATATAATAGTCGAGTGAAGTTAACTACTTCCAAGTATTATATTCCGAGTGGTAGATGTATCCAAAGTGTAGAATATGAGAATGGTGAACCTGTGGATATTCCCAACGAGAAAAGGTCCAAGTTCAAAACGACGAATGGAAGAACTGTACTTGATGGTGGGGGAGTGAGTCCTGATATTAAGCTAGAAGAGCCTAAGAAGTCGGAATTTGTAAGAGCGTTGTTACGAGATAAGATGATTTTCAAGTATGTAACATCTTATGTTGCAACTCATGAATCAATCGATTCAGCTGATGTATATGCTTTTGACGATTTTGATGGGTTTATGTCTTATGTAAAAAAGTCTGATTTTGATTTCCAATCAAAGAGCGATAAAGAATTAAAGCAATTAAAAGAAGCACTTGAAAAGTCTGGCTTAGCTACAGAGGCAAGTACTGAACTAGCTAGTATTTCCAAAGTAATAGCAGATGCTAAGGTAGATGACTTTGAAGAGAACAGAGAAATTCTTATTGATCTTATAGAAGAAGAAATCATCAATCGTTATTACTATCAAAAAGGTAAAATTCGAAGTAGCTTAAATAGTGATGTCGAAATCAAAAAAGCAATAGAAATAATGAGAGACCCTGCAGCTTATAATAAGATATTAGCTAAATAAACAGTCTTCATTTCACGCTTTTATCAAAAGTAGTTATCATTGCGCTTGTGTAATTATACTAATTATAACTTATAATCAGCGGTAATATTTCTCTTTTGAAGATTGATCTTTATGAGTAAATCCAATGACATATATATATTATGCCTAGAAAGTAGTACAAGTATTTGTAGTGTAGCTCTATGTAAAAATGGTGAGACGATTGCTACTAAAGACGCTCTCGAAGGACAGAAGCATTCCAAGTGGATGACAGTGTTCATTCAAGACCTTTTGGCGGAAGCCAATTTAAAAATAGACCAACTTCACGCTGTTGCTGTTAGTCAAGGACCTGGTTCATATACAGGATTACGCGTGGGTTACAGCATTGCAAAAGGAATATGTTATCGCTTATCCATTCCCATGATAGAAGTCGCCACGCTTGAGGCACTGGGTAGTTCATTTATCCCCGACCAAGACACATCTCACGTAGTAATTTCGACAATCGATGCCCGAAGAATGGAAGTTTATTGGCGAGTAATTGATGAAAAAGGCCAATGCTTGCGTGAGACAGAAGCACATATTTACTCAGAAACAAGTTTCGATGCTTTTGCTGAGTACGACAAAATATATGTGATAGGTGACGGTGCAGAAAAAACCAATGGAATCACGCTAGATCCTTATATAAGCGACAAAGTTTATATAAAAAATCACCTCACTTTTGCAACAAATCTCTCTAAGATAGCATTTTATAAATATAATAATGAAGTATTTGTAGATGTAGCATACTCAACGCCTTATTACTTGAAGTCACCTAATATAACTACACCAAAGAAAAAGATATAGAACTTATTCAAAAAAAAGTTTGTTCTTATAAGCAAGGTTATCAAGGTTTTATAAATAAGAAAATTTAAATCATTCAGTCTCTTGTTAGTTTGGCATAGCTTTTGGAATACTATTACTGTATTTCAAAAATTAAAATCTTAATCATATATTATGAGAAATAAGAAAAACGAAACAGTTACACTTAAAAAAGGAGATTCGGATATCCAATTGGATTATGCTGACCTGCGTAAAGCTGTTCTTGTATTAAGAGCTGTGAATCACAAGTTAAGACAAAGAATTATTGACCTTTTAGAGGATAACGATACGATGACAGTAACTGATATTTATATCAAGTTAAGACTGGAACAGTCTGTTGCATCTCAACACTTAGCTATATTAAGAAGAGCTGGAGTTGTTTTGACTGAAAGACAAGGAAAGTTTATCTATTATTCTTTAGATAAGAATAGATTAAATCAGATTTCTACTTTGGTAGAAGAGTTAGCAGGGTAAAAAACGATATATTTTAATTTTTGAAATTAGGATTCCATCCCAAAAACGGATTCTATTTCCAACCTGAATGATAAATATAAATAGTTGATCTACTGAGAATGGATCAGCTTTCCCGAGCGGCGACTTATTTTAAAACATAGAACCGCATTTTATTTCAAGTTTTATGTTACTATAAAAGTTATTTTATTCATAATTAACACGAATGTAAGCACTATAGTGATACTATTTTAGCTTATATAATCAAAAAAGTGTTATATGAATTGCATTGTGCTTCAATCTTTTTTAAATATTAATTTTTTTTAATATTTAATTGTGTAGTCATAGATAAAATATTTCATATTTGTATTGACTACAAAAATAATCGCTTATTGAGATTTCATTTATGAAAAATTAATAGGCAAAAATAAGAAAGAACTACAAATCATTTCTAAAAATGAATAAGACTAAGGTTGTATTTAACGCCGAGAAGTTAGAGACTTCTTGTGAGCTCATGCGTGCATTAGCGCATCCTCTGAGACTACGTATTCTAGAATTTATCGATAGGAACGGAACAATTAACGTAAACAAGATTTACCATTCACTTAAGATTGAACAATCAATCACTTCGCAACATCTCAAGATTATGAGATTAGCTGGTGTAATTGATGCTTATAGAGAAGGCAAATTTGTACATTACTCTATCAATTACGATATCGTAAAGCGTGCCGAGAAGGCGGTGAATAATTTTCTAGCTAAAGAAGTTGCATAGAGACTAAATCTTTACTCCTCTTCATCATAAGCTTTTTCGTGGATCCAAAAATTATTGGGTCCTTCACCCTGCGTGATAGTTATCTGCTGTTGGCTGAGCATTTCTAGCAATGCTAGGAAAGTCACGATTGCATGTACTCTATTATTTAGTTTGGAGAATAAATTGGTAAAATCTAATTTTTTTCCTCTGACTATGCGTGAACGGATGTAATCACTCTGATCTTCAATTGTATATTTATAATCAAAAATCTTATGAACCACTTTATCTTTTGGTTCGTTCATTTTTGTCAATAAACGATTGAACACATTCATCAACTTATATAAACTGACAGACTCAAGTTCTACATCAACCAGTGCTTTTTGTGCTATTTGCTGTATTTCTTGAGCGACGTTTCCACGTTTTTGTTTCTTTGACTGATCTTCCTCTAGTTTTCGGAAATCATCAGTCACTTCTTTGAAACGCTTATATTCAATAAGCTTTTTAATTAAATCTTCACGTGGATCAATTTCTTCGCCCGCTTCATTTTTCTCCTTTCTAGGTAAAAGCATTTTAGCTTTTATACGCATTAAAGTAGCTGCAAAAACAATGAATTCGCTTGCTACGTCAATGTTTAATCGTTCCATTTCCCGAATATATTCAAGAAAGTCCGACGTTATCTTAGCAATAGGAATATCGTTAATGTCCAGCTCATCTCTTTCAATGAAAAAGAGCAGTAGGTCGAATGGACCCTCAAAATGTGGTATATTAATTCTATAGGTCAGCTTCTATTATTTTAATTGACAAAGATAGATTTTTCATAAGAACTCAGCTTAATAACCTGAATTCGATATAACTAGCTTATACATTATGTTGATTTGTTATCGAATAAGTGGTATTAAATACATTTTGTATTTTAATTCAGGTACTATTTAGTTTTAGATAAAAAGAATCATAGAAACTCACCATTATCTTCGTTGAATTTGCTCCATTTAGCCAACTAAATGTTTTCAAACTCGCCTAAATACTGGAGTTTTCTAAGATTTGTATTGCGCAATTTAAATCGAACTCAGGTTATTATCTATTTTTACGTTTATGCTTTCAATTAATTTAAATATTCCACCGCCAACAGTTCACGCTACGAAGTTGAGTACTGCAGGTGAAAAATCTGTCCGCCAAGAGCATCCTTGGATCTTTGAAAATTCAGTTTTAAAGCTAGAAGAATCTTTTTCAAGCGGTGATATTTCTATTATTTATGGCAAGAAATCAAATAAATTAATAGGTCTTGGATTACTAGATAAAGAGTCAATGATCCGTATTCGGATGCTGACGTTTGGGAAAGGAGCTAAGCTTGATCAGGACTTTTTTAATCAACGTGTTCAGGAGGCTTACGCCCAAAGACTTCCATTGTTAAAGACTGATACCACTAGTTTTCGACTCATTTTTGGGGAGAATGATAGAATGCCAGGATGCATTGTAGATGTTTACGAACATGCTGCTGTTATGAAATGGTATTCTTTATGCTGGCAACCATATCTTTCCCTTTTGGTGGAAGCCATTTTATCAATAAATCCTTTACTGGAGAAACTTGGAAAGCAGACAATAAGTACCATCGTGCTTCGATTATCTCGTAACGTTTCGAAGAGTCCTTATTTGAATTCGGCTTTAAAAGATGGAAAAGTTATTTGTGGAAACTTGGAAAATAAGGTTGTTGTTTTCAGAGAATATGGGGTTTTATTTTCAGCACATTTAATCAAAGGGCACAAAACAGGTTATTTTCTTGACCACAGAGATAATCGTAGGAAAGTAGGGGCTTACGCCCAAAATAAAAGAGTGCTTGATGTGTTTTCCTACGCTGGAGGGTTTTCAGTGCACGCCTTAGCTGGAGGTGCAAATTCAGTGACAAGTGTGGATATTTCTAAGCAAGCTCTGGCTTTAGCAAAAGAGAATGCCACATTAAACGGAAATTTCAAAAATCATGACTGTATGGCTGGTGACGCTTTCGAGATAATGAATCGATTGGTAAAAGAGAAAAAGAAATTTGACCTCATTGTAGTCGATCCACCTTCATTCGCCAAGCGATCCGATGAAATTCCTAGTGCAGTCAATAGTTATAATCGCTTGATAAGTTTGGCATTAAAATTAGCGAGCAAAAAAGCAATTCTTGTAATGGCAAGCTGTACATCGAGAATAAATTCGGACGAATTTTTTGACATCATGGAATCTGCTGTTCAAAAAGCGAAAAGAGCTTCTCATACAGGAATCACCTCATATGAAATTCTAGAAAAGACTTTTCACGATATCGATCATCCCATTGGCTTTCCTGAAGGTGCATACCTAAAAACGATTTACTTCCAGTTGGGATAATGAGTAATGAAATAATAAGTAATTAATAATACTTGCGTGATGGTTTTGTTATGCCTGCTCAATGATGGGAAATAGCACTATGTTTTAAGAAAATCTATTGCGCAATTTTTTCTCCCATCTTTACACCTGTCTCCATTCCATTCTTTGTATTTTCTAAAAGATCTTCATCTATTGTAACACTATCCTTCTCAAATAGCAAGACGATTGTAGATCCCCCAAAAGCAAAGTACCCCATTTCATCGCCTTTATTCACTTGTGAATCCGATGAATAAGATTGCAGGATAGATCCTACCATAGTTGCTCCCACGGGAATGATAAGCATTTCACCTTTGTCTGTTGTTTTGAGAGAAGTGATTTCTCTTTTATTTTCAGTAAAGACTTTGGTGAAATTTTTTACAAGCGCGTAAGGAGATACAGAATAGAGAGGTCCTTTTATTTTGATCGGTTCTAAAGCTTGTCCGGTGTAAGGAAAATGATATCGGTGATAATCGTTCGGCGCGAGACGAAGTATAATCATGGGGCCGGGATTGTATGATGAAGCATATGCTGTCGGGGAAAGAAACTCCGTCAAGCTGAATTCCTTACCTTTTATATAAAAGGAATTCACTTGACTCGCATCCTCAAATGCTAAGATCTTTCCATCTCCTGGACTTACAATCCCTTCTCCTATTGGTCTCGCTCCGTCCTTCATCTTTCTGTAAAAGAAATCATTGAATGTCTTGAACTCTGAAATAGATTTTTGGGATTCATCCATATTTATTCCTAGCTGCTCTACAAACCCACTTATCTTCTTCGCAGACGACTTCGAATCCATATATCTTCCATACAAGGATGATATAATTTTTCGCTTTACTAAAACCTCTAAGGATAATTTGCCGAATGGTGTATTGTACAAGAAATGAAGCAATGACTCGCCTGGAGGATTCTCCTTTACTAACTTTCCAGTCTTACGGTCTATAAATTCAATGGTCATTGTCTTGCTTTTACACAAATAAATACAAATTCATTCACATTAGCACAATCATTAATTGAATCTGTGAATTAACCTGAGGTATTAATCTCTTATCAATACAGATCCTGATAACTCTATGATTATCGAACCATTATTAGTAAAAGCTTTGGGCTCCGACCCTTCATAATTATGTTCGAAAATAATGCGTGATTTGATATACTTGTATTTTATGCCATATTTTACCAAAATCCAAAAAATTTAAATTTCACAATAGATGTAGCTTCCTTCTCCCAGATGGGAGATGTGCTGAGCAGGTCGAAGAAAGAAGGACTGAGGTTGAGGGAGAAAATAACATATTTTGAGCCACGACCATTAGCCGAAGCAAGAAGGATTGAATAAAACAATTAGTAATGAAATTATGTGTAATTAATAATACTAGTATGATGTAGGAACGTGTTGGATAATTAATAATTCTATTGTTTTACGCCACATACTTGACAAGCAATGGAATCTATTTTCTAAAATTGATGTAGCCTCCTTCTCCCAGATGGGAGAAGGATTAGAGGTTGAGAGAGAACGTGCAATTTAACTCCCTCAACTAAGAAGGATTAGAGGATGGGGGAGAACGTGTAATTAATATTTCTATTATCTTTGCAAATCAATTTTAATTTTCATGATAACAGTAGATAAAGTAGGTGTTGAGTTTACAGGAAGAACACTATTTAAAGATATTTCTTTTGTAGTAAATCCCGACGATAAGATTGCCCTTATGGGAAAGAATGGTGCTGGAAAATCCACCTTGATGAAGATCATCGCAGGTGTGAGTAAACCTTCACATGGATTCGTACGTTCGCCTAAAGAAAGTGTAATTGCATACTTACCCCAACATTTATTGACGGAAGATAACCTTACAGTTAAGCAAGAAGCGATGAAGGCTTTTCAAGGATACTTCGCAATGAAAGAAGAACTCGATGCCTTAAATAAGCAACTAGCAGAAAGAACAGACTATGATTCACCTGAATACATGAAAATCATTGAGAAAGCATCAGACATAGGTGAAAAATTTTATTCTTATGAAGATGTAAACTATGATGCGGAAGTTGAAAAAGCATTATTTGGTCTTGGTTTCGAAAGATCAGATCTTGAAAAACCAACAGCTGATTTTTCTGGTGGATGGAGAATGCGAATAGAACTCGCTAAAATACTACTTCAAAAACCTGATCTTATTCTTCTCGATGAGCCTACGAATCATATTGATATAGAATCTGTCGTGTGGCTTGAAAAGTTTTTGACAGAAAAAGCAAAAGCAGTGATTGTTATTTCTCACGATAAAACGTTTATCGATAACATAACAACTAGAACCATTGAGTTGACAATGGGTAAAGTTTATGATTACAAAGCAAATTATTCTCATTACTTACAATTACGAGAAGAGCGTCGTGAACAACAGATGAAAGCGTTCAAAGAGCAGCAAAAATTAATCGCTACTAATATGGCTTTCATTGAACGATTTAAAGGCACTTATTCGAAAACGAATCAAGTGAGTTCTGTTGAAAGAATGCTTGAAAAACTCGAAATCATAGAAGTTGACGAGATTGATAATTCAAGTCTAAAACTCCGTTTTCCTGCTGCTCAAAGGTCTGGTGATTATCCTGTAGTGGTGAAAGAACTCAGTAAAAAGTACGATGATTACGTTGTTTTCAAAGATGCAGACCTTACCATTAAACGAGGTGAAAAAGTATCGTTCGTAGGTCGAAATGGTGAAGGGAAATCAACGATGATTAAAGCGATTATGGGTGAGATTGATGTTGAAGGAGAATGTAAACAAGGTCATAATACGCACGTGGGATATTTTGCGCAGAATCAAGCTTCACTTTTGGATCAAGAGCTAACGGTGTTCGAAACAGTGGATGAAGTTGCAAAAGGTGATATTCGTACACAAATCAAAAATATTCTTGGAGCCTTCATGTTTAGTGGAGACGATATTGATAAGAAAGTAAAAGTGCTTTCAGGTGGAGAAAAGACAAGATTAGCGATGGTAAAATTATTACTTGAGCCAGTTAATTTATTGATTCTTGATGAGCCAACGAATCACTTAGATCTTCGGTCGAAAGATGTGTTGAAAGAAGCGTTAAGAAATTTTGAAGGAACTGTGATTCTTGTTTCTCACGACAGGGATTTTCTAAGGACCTTATCAGAGAAAGTATTCGAGTTTAAAAACAAAAGAGTGATTGAGCATTTTGAAACAATAGATGAATATCTTGATCGTAATGCACGTCAGCAGATAGAAGAGTTTACAGGGATTTAGAATTAAATTTTCATCCTATGAAAAAGTTTTTAAAATGGACATTTTTAGCATTCCTGTTACTGACAGTGAAATTAAGTATTTATTCTTTCTATTTATTCATGTTTTTTTTGGGCTCGAGCCCAAAAATTGACACGTTCATCTATTCCCAATTTATTTCAATGTATATTTATTCTTTAATACCAATTCTGAGTTAAGGTTTAATGCAGAAATGAAGTAGTTGCTTTTATAAACTTGAAAATAGGTGAAATTCTAAAGCAGAAATGGTATAAACTTCAGCTTTGAAGCGAACCATTTAATTTCCTACTATGCTTTCAGAAACATTAAAACAATTATTTACTAGAGATCTTCTTCGCCTCAAAAAAGAGATTGAATCGTATTCAAACGAGCAGGCGATGTGGAAAGTTGAAGGCGAAATAAGCAATTCAGGAGGTAATCTTTGCCTTCACTTAATAGGGAATTTAAAAGCATTTATCGGTGAAGGGTTAGGAAAATCAGGGTATGTCCGACAAAGAGATCATGAATTTTCAGGAAAGAATATACCTAGAAATCAATTGTTTCAGGAAATAGATGAAACAATAGATGTTGTAAATCACGGTTTAAGTCAATTGACAGAAGAGCAACTATTTGGAAATTTTCCAATTCAAATATGGGCACATGAAACAAAGATGGAATTTACATTGATTCATCTGCATTGTCATCTTAATTATCATTTGGGTCAAATAAATTATCATAGAAGATTACTCGATATTAAAATTTCGGCAAGTGAAGCGTAGAGAATTTGTCGTAAAATCTGGATTAATAGGAGGCTTGCTATGTTCGAATTTATCTTGCCTTGACCAATTGCATAATAAGAAATATAAGATGGCTTACCAATTGTATTCCGTTCGTGAGTATATGGACAAAGATCCCATCAATACATTAAGCGTACTTAAAGATGCTGGTTATGAGGCAGTTGAAGTGCATGGATATGATCCTTCTTCCCAAACACTATACGGATTAAAGCCTAAGGAATTAAGGAAGCGTATGGATGAAATTGGTCTTTCAGCACCGAGTGGTCACTACAATTTTCAAGATGTTTTGGATGGATCCAAAGAAGAACTTTTGTCCTTTGCAGATCAGTCAGTAGAGGTAGCTCAAGTCTTGGGTAGTGAATATATCGTGTGGCCTTGGTTATATCCTGCCCAAAGAAATATTGATAATTATAAGCACCTTGCTGATGCAATGAATAGAATAGGAGAGCGTGCTAAAAAGGCGAATATTAAATTAGCTTATCACAATCACGGTTTCGAATTTCAAGATAAAAATGGTGAAACTGGATATGATATTCTTCTCCGTGATACAGATCCTGAATTAGTTAATTTTCAACTAGATATGTACTGGGTGAAACATTCATCATCAAAAAGCTCAAAGGATCTAATTGCAGAAAATCCAGGTAGAATAAAGATGTGGCATGTCAAAGACATGGAAAAAGAAACTAGTGATTTTACGGAATTAGGAAATGGAATAATTGATTACACCAAAACCTTACCTGATCCTAGTGAATCTGGATTAGACTATTTTTTCATTGAACAAGACGATAACTTTGCAATCAATGCACTAGAAAGTGCACAGACAAGTGCAAGATATTATAAAGCGGATCTTAAAGTGAAATTTTAATGCTCATTTGAAAGAATCCATTTTTCCAATGTCATTTTTCCATTTACAAAAGTTTTTTCTTTCATAGTTAATGGAAGCTTGCTTTCTATTTCATTCTTACTTGGCGCAAGGCTATACATATAAATCAATGCTAAGAATGCCCATAAAAACAGGGCGTATTCTTTAAAAACAAATCCTAAAACACAACTTATCAAAATAGGTCCTTCTGTTAATGCAAGTTGAAGTATTTTATTGGACCTATACGCCATAAGTTTTACTTCAAGAGCATCTGATTTCATGACGGATTCCATTTTTTTATTGGATATATAATAGCCCAATGTTGCCAATGATATGCTACCCATCACTATCAATGCTAGAAAACTATAATTGATATCTTGAAAGTTTATACTACTAAAACCCAATGTGTTTAGTAAAATAGTGATAATTAATATAACACCTACACAAAGGGCTAAATGTAAGATTTTGATTGATCTAAGATATTGTGAAAAATTAAAGTGCGTAATATCTTGTTGTGTGTTTGCCATATCTGGAAAGTTTAGTTCTTTATCTCATCAAATTTCAATAATCCTTTTTTCAATCGTTTAATTACTTGTTCTTTCCCTAGTAATACCATCATGCCGAAAATATCAGGTCCTTTCATTGTACCGGCAACAGCTATTCTCACAAATGGAAGGATATTACCGAAACTCAATTCATTTCCTGTAATAAATCCTTTTATTTCATCTTGTAATACATCCAATTTCCAATCTTCGATAGCCTCTATTTTTTCGAATAAAGTGTTCACATGAGGAATGTTTTGTTCCTTCCATTTCTTTCGAACAGGTTTCTCTTCATATTTAAGTTCATCCGTAAAAAAGTATGAACCTTTTGTTACGAATTCTGGTAAAAGCATCACACGTTCACGCATCAATTCCACAACACCACCTAAAAATTCGTCTGAGTAGTTAGCCTCCTCAGGGAGAAAACTTTTGACGGAAGTCACTAAATCTTTAGTGTCACTATTTATAATATATTGCTGATTAAACCATTTTGCTTTATCAATATCGAACCGAGCACCTGCTTTAACGATGTTTTCTAAACTAAAGCTCTGCACCAATTCTTCTAAGCTGAAAATTTCTTGTTCAGTTCCTGGATTCCATCCAAGAAAAGCAAGGAAATTAAGCGTGGCTTTTGGGTTAAACCCAAATTCCTTAAATCCTTCAAAACTATCCTCTTCCGTTTCACCATTCCACGATAATGGGAACACAGGAAAACCGAATTTTGCTCCAGCTCTTTTACTCAATTTACCTTTGCCAGTAGGATTTAAAATCAATGGTAAGTGAGCGAATTTAGGCATCGTATCCTCCCATCCCAAAGCTCTATAAAGTAATACGTGATGCGCTGTACTCGACAACCATTCTTCACCACGAACAACGTGTGAAATTTTCATCAAGTGATCATCAACGATATTCGCCATATGATATGTAGGCATTTCGTCCGCTTTCAACAACACTTTATCATCAAGTTGAGATGTGTTAAAACTTACATCTCCTCTCACGATATCATTGAAACTCACTTCCTGATTAGGTTCAAGTTTAAGTCTTACAACAACATTTTCGCTTGTTTCAAGCAAGGTCTTAACTTCCACTTCATCGAGAGTTAAAGAGTTTTTCATTGTTGTTCGTGTGTTGTAATCATACTTCGGAGAATGCACACCTTCCGCTTCATAACGAGCACGCATTGCAGCTAAATCTTCCGACGAATCAAACGCGTAATAAGCTTTACCGTTAGCGATTAATTGGTCAGTATATTTCTTGTAAATTGCTTTTCTTTCACTTTGGCGATAAGGTCCACAACCTCCGTCTTTGGAAGGACTTTCGTCAAATTCTAAGCCCAACCACTGTAAAGAATCAATGATGTATTGTTCAGCGCCTTCCACATACCTACCTTGATCTGTGTCTTCAACACGAAGAATAAAAGTGCCGCCCATTTTCTTAGCGTATAAGTAATTATATAGTGCTGTTCTTACACCACCTATGTGAAGTGGTCCAGTGGGACTTGGTGCAAATCGTAATCTAACGTCGCTCATTTATCATTATTTTGCCACAAAAGTAAATGACCCTCTTTAATCCACCAATTAAGGGACGTTTTATTGTCATAATAACAAAGATTTAAGTTTTGAAATGGTGAAATATGAACGGAAATAGACCAACTTTACGTTATAGAGCTATAATTATATCGTAGATGAAGATTTTAAAACTTGTATTTTTTGTGGGATTGTTTTTTTGGGCTAACGCTGTCGCTGCCCAAAGTCAAAAATTAGCACGACAATATTACAATACGGGTGAATTCGAAAAAGCAGGAGAGATATACGAGCAATTGTATAATAAATCGAAGAATTCTACCTATTTCTCATATTACATAAAATGCTTGACAGCAGTTGAAGATTACGATAAGGCTGAGAAAGTAATTAAAAAAGAAATCAAAAGAAATTCACGTCCTGATATCTATGTGATTTACGGAGATCTTTTTGAGCTGAAATCTGAAATGGCTAAAGCAGAAGAACAATATGAATTAGCTATTGCTTCATTGGACCGAAAGCCCAATAATATTACTAGTTTGGCAAATGCTTTTAGACGAAGTTCGAAATATGATCTTGCGGCAAAAGTTTATGAAAGAGCTGAAGAATTACTAGGGAAAGAAAATGCTTATTCATATAATTTAGCCGATTTATACAAGCGAAAAGGGGATACGGATAAGATGCTTGAAAAGTATCTTGATGCCATAGAATATAATCCAAGGCAACTCAATAGTGTAAGAAATGTGTTATCTCGAGAATTACGAGGTGATGGTTTCGATGCTTTAAAGACGAAGCTTTATGGGAGAATTCAGAACAATCCTGATTTAGTAGAATTGCCAGAATTATTGCTTTGGGTTCATACCCAAAACAAGGATTATAACCAAGCTATGCGTCAAGCAAAAGCGCTTGATTTACGACTTGGTGAAGAAGGAAATCGAATATATGATTTAGCAGTGATTGCTTCGAATGCAAGAGATTATGATACAGCGATTGATGGATTTGATTATATCGTGGAGAATAAGCCTATGTCGCCTTTAATCATGAATGCAAAGGAGGCTAGTCTTAGTAACAAGAGGAAAAGAATAACAAGGAATTACGATTATTCCATTGAGGATTTGAAAGAACTTGAAGGTGAGTATGAAGCATTTTTGGAGGAAAAAGGGAAGAATGTGAGCACCGCTTTTCTTATTGCAAACTATGCAGAACTAGAAGCTTTATACCTTAATGATCTAGACAAAGCGATAAAAATACTTAATGAGCTGATAGAGATAAGAGGTATAAATAAGTATGTTTTAAACAATGCAAAACTCGATCTTGGTGATTATTATTTAATGAAATCTGAGATATGGGATGCTACATTATTATATTCTCAAGTCGATAAAGAATTGAAAGAAGCATACCTTGGAGAACAGGCGCGTTTTCGAAATGCAAAGTTGTCTTATTACAATGGAGATTTTGAATGGGCTCAGTCTCAGTTTGACATATTAAAAGCTTCTACTTCCAAGTTGATTTCGAATGATGCTATAGATTTATCCGTTTTTATCACTGATAATTTGGGCTTAGATTCTACAGCATATCCTATGGAATTATATGCACGCGCTGAGTTGTTAGCATTTCAGAATAAGTATCAAGAGTCATTTGTAACATTGGACAGTATAAGTACATTATTTCCTGATCACGGCTTAAAAGATGATATCATGTATACCAAAGCTTTAGCGTATGTTAAATTAAAAGAGTACGATAAAGCAGTGGATTTATACAGCAGTATTTTCGAAGAATTTCCCGATGAGATAAGAGCAGATAATGCGATTTTCAATTTGGCAGAGTTATATGAAAATCAGCTTGAAAATCAGGAAGAGGCTCAAAAACTTTATGAAAAGTTGTTCTTGGATTATTCAAATTCTACATTTGCAATAGAAGCAAGAAAAAGATATCGTCTATTGAGAGGCGATAATGTCAATTGATCAATTTACCATTTCATATAGCCCGTAGGTACTTGTTTGGAAAAAAGAGTACAAACGTTATTAATATAATAACGGGTATTTCAGTATTGGGTATTACAATAGGAACAGCCGCTTTACTTCTTATCTTAACCGTTTTTAATGGATTAGAGGAATTAATATCTGGGTTTTTCAACTCATTCAATCCACCAATAAAAATTAGTTTAGTAGAAGGTAAAACCTTTTCGGAGGAAGACATTGCGGTTAGTGATTTAATGAAGATGGAAGGTGTAAGTTCAGTATCGAAGAGTCTAGAAGATCTTGTGCTTTATGAATACGATGGTATCCAAGAGATAGGATATATGAAGGGAGTTGATGAATATTTCAATCAAGTGAATGCTATTGATTCCGTGATAAGGAAGGGAACATTTAAACTAGAAGACGAAAAGTCAGACTTAGCAGTCTTTGGTGTAGGTTTAGCAAATAAATTAAATTTATCTGTACAAAGAAATCTGTATCCAGTTCGAGTATTTGCACCAGCCAAGCAAAGCGGTTTGATGTCAGCCAGTCCATATAAATCCCAGTTTATTTATACAGCGGGAACATTTTCAGTACAAGATGAACAAGACAATAAGTATGCTTTTTGTTCGCTTCCATTTTTACAATCATTACTAAGTAAAAGAGGAAGGATAAGTGCATTGGAAATAGGAGTAACAGAAGGTGCGGATATGAAAAAGTTAAAAAGGGAAATAAAAGAATTAGTAGGAGATGGGTTTTACGTGAAAGATCAATATGAGCAAGACGCTTCTTTTTTGAGATTGATGCAGATAGAGAAGTGGTTGAGTTATGCATTAGCGTGTTTCACTTTACTCTTGATAGCTTTTAATATGGTGGGAGCTTTGTGGATGATTGTAATAGAGAAGAAGAAGGATATGTCTATTTTGAAATCATTGGGAATGACAAAAAGTAGGATTGAAAAGATTTTCATAGCAGAAGGAATACTTATATGTTTCATAGGATTTATTTTGGGAGCCATACTCTCTATTATCATCTATCAGTTACAAATTCACATAGGATTAGTTCCTATTCCTCCGGGTTCAATAATTGACACTTATCCAGTTCTTATGAAAGCGGGAGACTTTTTCATAGTCTTCATTACGGTAATGACAATAGGATGTTTAGCAAGTCTTTTACCTGCAAAGCGAGCGGGAAGAATCCCAGCATTTCTTCGAGATTAATTAGTAATGCCATTTATGTATGTGTTGTTTGATGAACTAAAACAAGCAATTAAAATTAACTATTAATGTCAATGTAGCTTCCTTCTCCCAGATGGGAGAAGGATTGAGGTTGAGGGGGAGGCAAGAAGGATCGAGGTTGAGAGGGAAATGGACTAATTGTGAGAGCACCTAGTCGAATCAAGAAGGATTATAGATTGCCACATACTACGTAACACCACAAAGCTGGAATTATTTACTGGATACTAA